>JAEWTK010000062.1 GCA_023459535.1 Pseudomonadota bacterium | reverse complement strand
GGATGGAGACATCGAACGTGCCGCCGCCCAAGTCGTAGATGACATAGACGCCTTCCGAAGCGTTATCCAGACCATAGGCAACAGCCGCCGCAGTGGGCTCGTTCAGCAGGCGCAGCACGGTCAATCCGGCCAGTCGCGCGGCATCCTTGGTGGCCTGACGCTGGGCATCGTCGAAATAGGCGGGCACTGTGATCACTGCCCCGGTCAATTCGCCGCCCAGAGCCTTTTCTGCGCGCTGTTTCAATACCTTGAGGATTTCCGCAGAGACTTCTACCGGGCTTTTTTTGCCAGCGCGTGTCTGGATCTGCAGCATGCCTGGCGTGTCTACGAACTGGTAAGGTAATTGCGCAGTGTCGCCGACATCTTTCAGTCCGCGGCCCATGAAGCGTTTTACTGAAACGATGGTGTTGTGCGGGTCCTGGCTTTGCTGCGCCTGAGCGGTGTAACCCACTTCCACGCAGCCATCCGGCAGGTAGTGCACGACCGACGGCAACAGTCCGTGACCTTCCTCATCGTGCAGCACTGTGCTCATGCCGCTGCGTACGGTGGCAACCAGCGAGTTGGTGGTGCCAAGGTCGATGCCCACTGCCAGTTTGTGCTGGTGTGGTGCTGCGCTCATGCCGGGTTCGGCGATTTGTAATAGGGCCATGGGTTAAATTCTACATCCTGTCGGCGGTTTTCAGGCATCTTCCAGTTTGGAGATGGTCTGTTCGATGTCTGCCTGTACCTTGTCGATAAAACTGAGTTTCCTGACGGTGCCGGAAGCCTGTTCAAATGCCCGATTTTCATCCAGTTGCTGCTGCAGATCCTGCTGGAATTGCCTGGAGGATTTGCGCATCTCGGCTAACAACCGCTCCAGTGCATCGATGTCATGGGCGTCCGTTGCTTCTTCCATGGCTTCGCGCCATTCCATCTGTAACATCAGAAAGTCGCCAGGCATGGCAGTATTGCTGTCTTCCTGGGTGTCGATGCCTTGCAGTTGCAAAAGATAGCGTGCGCGCGAAGTCGGGTTCTTCAGCGTCTGGTAGGCCTCGTTGGCCAGTGTGGCGAGTTGCATCGACTTCAGCCGCTCTGCGCCAGAAGCCGCAGCGAAACGGTCAGGATGGACCTCGCTTTGCACCTTGCGAAACTGCTGGTTGAGCTGGTCGAGATCAATGCTGAATTGCACTGGTAGGTCAAACAATTCGAAATGATTTTGAGTGATGCTCTGAGTCATTGATGGCTCATGTCCGGGTCATGGTAGATACAGTTTGCTGCGCGTCTTGCGCATGCAGCACATTAAAGCAAAAGCCACACGCTTTGTGTGGCGGCGAAAGCAGAATGACGGGTGGAAAACCTATGTGATAAGGCGGCTCTAGACGGTAAAGCTCTCGCCACAGCCGCACTCATCCTTGACGTTCGGGTTGTTGAACTTGAAACCCTCGTTCAGGCCTTCCTTGGCAAAATCCAGCTCCGTGCCGTCGAGATAGACCAGGCTCTTCGGGTCGATGATGACCTTGATGCCGCGGCTTTCGAAAACGATATCCTCGGGTTTGGTTTCATCGACGAACTCGAGGGTATATGCCATGCCGGAGCAACCTGTGGTCTTGACGCCCAGGCGCAGGCCGATGCCTTTGCCGCGGTTGGCAAGGAACTTCTCCACGCGCTTGGCAGCCGTTTCTGTCAGGGTGATGGCCATGCCTTACGCTACCTCTTTGTCTGTCTGTTTAGCCTTCAGGTCCGCCACGGCTGCCTTGATGGCATCTTCCGCCAGTACCGAGCAGTGGATCTTGACCGGCGGCAATGCCAGTTCTTCCGCAATAGCGGAATTCTTGATCTGCGCTGCTTCGTCCAGTGACTTGCCCTTCAGCCATTCCGTTACCAGCGAGCTGGAAGCGATCGCGGAACCGCAGCCATAGGTCTTGAACTTGGCATCTTCGATGATGCCGCTGTCGTTGACCTTGATCTGCAGTTTCATGACGTCGCCGCAGGCCGGGGCGCCGACCATGCCGGTACCGACGTGCGGGTCGTTCTTGTCCAGCGTGCCAACGTTACGCGGGTTCTCGTAGTGATCCAATACTTTGTCTGAATATGCCATTTCACTCTCCTTTTGCGTTTGAAATACATCGCAAACTCGGCGTTGACTGCGCTTCGCCGTACTATAAGTACTGTCTTCAGCTTGTCGCCTTGATTTTGCTTCCTATTCCAAACGTTTGTTTCATTTCAAAACTTACTTAAAACTCAGTGATTTGTTCGCTGGGCTAGGCAGATGACGGCGACATTTAGTTTTCTAAATGAGCCGCCAGCTAACAACGCCTAGCGGACAAAGAATAAGTTTTTAATGGGCTGCCCACTCTACTTTGGACAAATCAATCCCTTCCAAGTGCATTTCCCACAATGGTGAGAGCTCCCGCAGCTTGCCAATCTTGCTCTTCATCAGTGCTACCGTGTAATCGATATCCTCTTCCGTGGTGAAACGGCCGATCGAGAAACGGATGGAGCTGTGTGCGAGTTCGTCCGAGCGACCGAGGGCCCGAAGCACGTAGCTTGGTTCCAGGCTGGCTGAAGTACATGCCGATCCGGAGGAGACCGCGATATCCTTGACCGCCATGATCAGCGATTCGCCTTCGACGAAATTGAAGCTGATGTTCAAATTGTGTGGCACACGCTGTTTGAGGTCGCCGTTGACATAGACTTCTTCAATCTCCTGCAAGCCGCTCAGCAGTCTGTCGCGCAGGCGGCGGATACGGGCGTTCTCCAGTTCCATTTCCTCGCGGGCGATGCGGAAGGCTTCGCCCATGCCGACGATCTGGTGTGTCGCCAGGGTGCCGGAGCGCAGGCCGCGTTCATGACCGCCGCCGTGCATCTGAGCTTCCAGACGCACTCGCGGTTTGCGACGCACATATAGCGCGCCTATACCCTTGGGGCCATAGGTCTTGTGCGCGGAAAAGCTCATGAGGTCGACCGGCAGTTTCTCCAGATCGATGGCGACCTTGCCGGTGGCTTGGGCGGAATCCACGTGGAAGATGATGCCATGTTCACGGCAGAGGTTGCCGATGGCTTCGATATCCTGAATCACGCCGATTTCATTGTTGACCAGCATGACCGAGGCTAGCACGGTATCCGGGCGGATCGCTGCCTTGAATTTCTCGATATCCACCAGACCATTCGGCTCCGGTTGCAGGAAAGTGGCTTCAAAACTCAAGCGTTCCAGTTCGCGCACCGGGTCGATGACGGCTTTGTGTTCGGTCTGCACGGTGATAATGTGTTTACCCTTGCCGCTGTAGAAGTGGGCAGCTCCCTTGATCGCCAGATTGTTCGATTCGGTGGCGCCGGAAGTCCAGATGATCTCACGAGGATCGGCGTTGACCAGCTTCGCCACTTCCTCACGTGCGTTCTCGACGGCTTTCTCTGCGACCCAGCCGAAGGAATGGCTACGCGAGGCAGGGTTGCCGAAGTGCTCGGTGAGGTAGGGGATCATCTTTTCCGCAACGCGCGCATCAACCGGCGTGGTAGCGGAATAATCCAGATAGATTGGAGTTTTTACAGTCATCATTGATCCTAAATTAAATAACTTTCAACTACTTATACTGCAATGGCGGTCAATTGCCGCAACCTTGTAATCTCTTGTTCAAGTACCGCCAGAAACGCATCGATCTGCTCACGGCTGTTTTGACTGCCGAGACTGACGCGAATCGCGCCTTTGGCCAGATCGGGTTCCACAGCCATGGCCAGCAGTACGCTACTCGGCTCGGAGCTATCGCTGGAGCAGGCGGAGCCGCTGGCAACGGCAAATCCTTTGCGGTCCAGCGCCATGACCAGGGTCTCGCCATCAATCTCGTTAAAGGCGAAGAAGCTGGTATTCGGCAGCCGTTCGGCACCTGCGCCGAATATTTTCGCGCTCAGCTTGTTCAGGCCATTTTCCAGATGCTCACGCAGTGGGCGGACATGTCCGTCATGCTGCGACAGTCTGGATTGAATCAGTTCGCAGGCTGCACCGAAGCCGACAATGGCCGCGACATTTTCCGTGCCGCTACGCAAACCGCGTTCCTGGCCACCACCATGGATGACCGGCTGGATATCGATACGCTTGTCCAGAATCAAGGCGCCAGCGCCCTGTGGGCCGTTGATCTTGTGCGAAGACAATGTCATCGCGTGTACATTCAGTTCGACGAAATCGACCCTGATCT
>JAEWTK010000061.1 GCA_023459535.1 Pseudomonadota bacterium | reverse complement strand
TTCCAGCGCAGTCAGGCCGCTACGCAGCAGCATGCCGAGCGACCAGTTCAGTTGCGCCATGATGGCGGTGGTCAGCAATTTGCCGGTCACTGGCATGCGCAACAGCAGATCGTGGATGCGCAGCTTGCCTTTGCGGGTACGGTAAGCCATGGCTATCCCCAAGACCGCCAGCAGCACCGCGCCAAGGATGTAAAGACCGTAATTGATCATGAAGGCTGACAGGTCGAGCAAAAACTGGGTCGATGGTGGCAGTGCCTGCCCACGTCCCTGAAAGAACTTGCCGAACGCAGGGATGATTTTGATCACCAGGAAAATGAACACGCCGATGGCCGCCAGCACCACGATCACCGGGTAGATCAGCGCATTGATGGTTTGCATTTTCAGCGCGGCATTCTTGTCGATGTGCTCGGCGATGCGGTCCATCACCAGTTCCAGTTCACCGACGCTTTCGCCGGCGTAGATCAGCGTCACCGTCAGCTCCGGGAAAGTCTTGGGATGCTTGCTCATGGCCATAGACAGCGGCATACCGTTTTCCAGATCCTGCACCACTTCACGGATGATCTTGCGCAGCTTCTTGCTGCTCACCTGCGTGCTGGCCATTTCCAGCGCATGCAGCACCGGCAGGCCGGCGCGTAACATGAAGGACATCTGCTTGAAGAAGAAAATGATGTCCTGCGTCGGCACCGAGCCAAAATTCTCCAGAAACTCGAATTTGACTTCCTTGTTGAGACCGGAAGCAGAGGCATCCTCCTCCTGCTCGATTTCGGCGACAAACAGCGATTGCTGGCGCAAGGCAGCAGTCGCCGAGCGCGAATCCTCCGCCTCGATCACGCCCTTGCGCTCCTTGCCCTGGGCATCTACAGCAATGTATTTGAATTTCGCCATTCCGTTTCAGCTCAATGCCGTTTCACCGCGACGTTCTGTAACTCGGCCAGCGAGGTCTCGCCAGCCAGCACCTTGATCGTACCGTCGCGCCACATCGGTTTCAGGCGGCCACATTGCAGCGCCTGCGCTTCCAGTTCCTCCTCGCTGCCGCCCTTGGAAACCAGCTTGGAAAGGTTCTCGTCGAACCACAAGGTCTCGAACAGACCCATACGCCCGCGGTAGCCGCGTCCCTGGCAGGCGGCACAACCGACCGGCTCATAGATAATGGTTTCCTTGTCGCCCTGGTCAAGCAGATCGCGTTCCTCGGCGGTCGCAGCTTTGGCACTGCGGCAATGCGGGCACAAACGCCGCACCAGACGCTGCGCGATCACGGCGTTCATGGTGGCGCCGATCAAATAAGGTTCGCAGCCGATATCCGCCAGACGCGTAATACTAGCCGCAGCCGTATTGGTATGCAGGGGGGAGAACACCAAATGGCCGGTCATCGCCGCCTTCAGTGCCACGTCCGCCGTTTCTTCGTCGCGGATCTCACCCACCATCAGCACATCCGGGTCATGCCGCAACAGCGAGCGCAAGGCACCGGCAAAACTGATCTTGTGCCCGGTCTGGATCTGCGAAATGCCGTCCATGACATATTCGATCGGGTCTTCCACCGTCATGATGTTGAGTTCCGGGCTTTTGATTTCCTGCAAGGCGGCGAACAGTGTGGTCGATTTACCGCTACCGGTCGGACCGGTCAGCAGAATCATGCCGAACGGCTTGCGGATAGCTTTGCGGAACTCGACCATGTCCGCGTCCGACATGCCGATCCTGGTCAGCGTCAGCGTTTCCGCCTCCTGTCCGAGCAAACGCATGGTCACGCGCTCGCCGAGACGGGTCGGCGCAGTGGCCACGCGGATGTTGAATTCCGTATCGATCGGCGGCGCCAGATGGAAACTCATGCCGCCGTCCTGCGGTTCGCGCTGCTCGGCGATATCCAGGTTGGAAAGCACCTTGATGCGCGAGATCAGGCCATTGGCAACGCTGGCGTCGGCATCGGTGTGATAATCCTGCAGCTTGCCGTCTACCCGCAACCGCACGCGCAGGCCGTGTTCCTCCTGCATCATGTGAATATCCGAAGCGCGGCGCAGATAAGCCTCCTTGACGATGTCATTCAACAGCTCAACGAGATCGGTATCTGTGACGGTATCGGGTGCGGCCATGGCAGCCCCCGGCGTATGCGCGGCCAGATTGCGCGAAATCGCCACATTGAGCGCTTCCGGCTCCGCCACTGCCAGCTGAATCGGCTGCCCCAGCAAGCGCTGCAAGCTGTCCAGCGTAGCGCGGTCATCGGGGTCTGAGGTAGCAACCAGCACACCACCCTCTTTTTCCTCCAGCGGCATGATCAGTTTGCGCCGCGCCAGCGCCTGCGGAATCCGCTTCAATAGAGCCGCTGGCGGCGTCAAGCTGATCGGGTTGACGAAAGGCAGCTCGCGCAACTCGGCCGCGGCCTGATAAAAGGCGGAAAGCGGCAGGCGGAAATGTGCGCCGATGGAAGCCAGCAAATCAACGCGTTTTCGCCTTGCCTCAATTCGCAACTCGGCCAGTGTTTCGGCGTCGATCAGATGCTGGCGCACCGCAGCATCGATCAACTGTTCAGCAGCCAGCGCCAAATTTCACCTCCATCAATGTGCGCCTTGCAGCGGCGCCATGGGTACTGTCAACCTTCATCTGCATTTCCTAAAGCGCAATCACCAGTGTCGCCGTCACGCGCTGGTTGTAACCCGGCGGCGGTTGTTGCGGGGTTTGCGCCACCGTCATCTGCACCACTGTCACCATCTTGTCCAGCTCTTCCAGCCCTTTCAAAAAGCGCATCAGGCCGGCATAAGTGCCCTCCATGGTCAGCCGTTGCAGCGGACGTTCCAATTCAGCGCCTATGCCCATCCTTGAAACGATCTCCGGCACCATGTTGGGCGAGACCGTCGCCGTCGTCCTTGGGATCGCCGATGCCATGCCGCCAGCCTGCGCTGTCCGTGCAGCTCTGGCGCGGGCATTTCTGGCCATGCGCTTGCGGTCGCTATTAGTGACGTTCCGCGATCTGACTGGCTGTGCTGCCTGCCCGCCTGCCGCTTCCACCCGGCCGGTCACGCGGAACTCCTCATTGGCGTCGATGCGCACCAACGCGTTGCGTGCCACTTCGGAAATAGCCAGACGCAAGGCAGTGGTATCCGGCCCGGAGAGCTTCTTTTCCACCTCGCGCGTCATGGTCTGCGCATTCTCCAGTTCCTTGCTCAAGGCTTCCAGTTCCTTGTTGAGCGAGCGCACGTCATCGGGCGGCGCATCCGGGATGCGCCCGGTCTTCACCGCCTTCTCCATCGAATCGGCGCTGCTGCTCTTTTCGCTGACCTCTTTGTACATGGGATAAAAACGCAGCAGGCCATAACCTCCCCACACGAATACCGCGATGGTGAGCACGGTTAGGAGCTGCTCGCGCAGCGTCATTTTCTTCAGATTCATGGCGTCACCCCGCTTTGCTCCACTCCTGCCGTCGGCTCTTGCTCCAGCGGCATCTCATCTGCTTCCACCAGACGGAACGTCAGGCTGTAACCCAGCAAGCCCAACCGCCCTGCCTGTGCGCGCACGATGGGGTCAGCCACATCGGCGCCCCATGGCCGCATGGCATCCTTGAAGGTCTGGATAAACCGCTGGGCGGCAGCTTCGCTCAAAGCCCACCCCTCCAGACGCAGACCCATATTCGGCGTCTCCTCCAGCACATTGATCACCACATCTTCATTGATGCTGCGCGCCAGCTCTTCCATCACGTTTTTCACATAAGCCGAGCGGCCCGGCAGCTCAATGGCGAAGAAATCAAAACGATTCATCACCTTCTGCAATTCAGCTTCCTTTGTCTTGATTTCATCGCGCGCCTTCTTCACGGCGTCAATTTGCGCCTGCACCGCAGCCACAGCGGCATCAAAGGTCTTTTTCTCGGCGGAGATCTTCTGGTAACGCGTATCGACCAACTCATAACGCACCTGCATGACGATCTCGGTCAGGACGACCACACCCACCATCAGCACACCGGCCGCAATCGCCCGTGCCTCTACCTGCTTCCAGATCGGCGGTTTCGGGCCTTGCACAGAAACCGCACCACAGAACCGGGTCTTGCCGTGCAGCAGGAGATCGTGCGCGATACCCTGCATGGCGTGCGTCAGTTCGGCGGCCAACACTGGCAACTGCAGCAC
>JAEWTK010000060.1 GCA_023459535.1 Pseudomonadota bacterium | reverse complement strand
GATTGAAATCGCTCTTGACCTGCTCCTGCTTGACGTCGGCATGCAGCTTGAGCGCGAAATCACCCTTCATCGCGCCGCCCGGCAGCGCCGGGTCTTTCACATCCAGATTACCGGCCAGCTTGGGCAGATCGAATATCAGCTGTTCGAGGTTGCCGCTGAAGGGCGAGGAGAACTTGCCCTGCACGGTACGTGCGCCCTGCTTGGCGGCAATGTCGCCACTGATGCCGCTGCTTTGCAACGCCTTGGGCGAACCTTTGACATCGGCCAGCACCAGATTGGCCTTGACGCTGTCGCTGCCTTTTTCCTGGGTCAGGCTCAAGCTAGCTTCCTTGCCGCTGACTTCATCCTCCTGCACCACCAGCTTCGGCGCCGCCAGATCGACCGCAACCTTGGCACCGTCAAAATTGCCGGTCATGGCCAGTTTCAGGCCATCAACCAGAAACTCCATATTCTCCGGCTTGGCATCGACATCGCCGTTCAGTTTGACGACCACTTCCTTGCCCCCGGCAAAATCACCCTGCACATTGGCATCCAGCCCCTTAGCGACGAAATGTTTCTGCTCCGGATCGGCCATGAAGTTGCCCTTGATCTTCGCGGCAATGTTAAGTGCTGGTTCCTTCGCAGACAATTCGAAATCGGTCGCCACATCAAAGGGACTGGCAAGCGCGACATGCCCGGTTTCCAGATTGAACTTGCTCAGCTTGATCTCATTATTTGCTTGCAGGTCGGTATAGGTCACGGCGGAATTGGTGACGATGACACCGTCGACATCGAACTTGATCTGTTCGGACTCACTTTCGTCTTTGCTCAGCAAGTCATCGTAATTGGTCGTGCCATCCTCATAGCGCACGATATTGGCGCGCGCGCCGTCGACATAGATGGTGTCGACGATCAGCTCTTTCTTCAGTAACGGCAGCAATGCCAGCGAGACCTTGAGGCCCTCGACGGCGGCGAACTCCTTGTCGCTCTTGTGTTCGGAAATGGAGATTCTGCCGAGGTTGGCGCCGATCTTCGGCCAGAAGGCGAGCTTGATGTCGCCCTCGATGTTGAGGGTACGCTGCTTCTTTTCCTGCACCATCTTGACCACCATCGGTTTGTAGTCGTTGGGATTGAAAGTGGCGGCGACGATACCGACCACGATCAGCACCAGTACGATCAGGCCAGCCAGCGCGATAGCGCCATATTTGAGTATTTTATTCATGTCGGAACTCGATTCATTATTCAAATTTTTAGATATTCGAACACTTCAGTGCCAAGAAAATACAGGCCGATGAAAAAGGCCGTGAAATAGAGCATGGTCACGATGATCCAGCCAAATGCAATCAATGTCATCAGCCCGTCACTCTCCATGTCAGCCAGACAGACAAACAGTATCGCCAAGCCCGGCAGGGTGTTGTTCATCGGCAGGATGCCGAACGGGATGGCCATCAGCGCACCTGCCATCATCAGAATGATACCGCCGATTCTCTGTCCCTGTCTGCCTTCGACCAGTGCGTAAAGCCTCGGTTTGGTAAATTTATGACAAAAATTCACAATCTTCAAACAGCCGTGACCGATCAGGCGCCAGGTTTCCTCACTCAAGGCCAGGTCGCGCATTGCTTTCGGCAGCACGGGCGAGGTCCGTCCGTACCACATCTGCCAGCCGAGAAAACTGAACGCCAGCCCGGCCACTATCGTCATGGGGCCGAGCGGTACCGGCTGAAAAAAGGGAATGACCAGAATCAGGGAAATCAGGGCATAGGCCGAACCATGCAGGCTGTCCAATGCCTCGCCCAGAGTCAGCGGCTTCTGTTTCGCCTGCTCCTCGAAACGGGACAGGCTCGCTAGCAGACGCTCGTAATCATTCATGCGGTCATCAGGCGTTCCAGAAATAGGCCAGGACGATGCTGCCAAAAACAATACGGTAGTAGGCAAACAGGCGGAAATCATGATGCGCGACATAGCGGATGAAGGTCTTCACCGCCAACAGGGCCGCAAAGAAGGCGGTGATAAAACCAACAGCGAAAACGGGGACATCGCCCCAGCTCAAAAGATCGCGATTCTTCAGCAGGTCGAAGGTAGTCGCAGCAAACATGATGGGGATGGCGACAAAGAAAGAGAACTCGGTCGCCGCCTTGCGTGACAGGCCGAAAATAACGCCGCCGAGGAT
Organism: Pseudomonadota bacterium; assembly: GCA_023459535.1. Classification (GTDB taxonomy): domain Bacteria; phylum Pseudomonadota; class Gammaproteobacteria; order Burkholderiales; family Methylophilaceae; genus UBA6140. The sequence continues at coordinate 604 of JAEWTK010000060.1, read as the reverse complement.
AGTGGCGCCGGAACGGGAGACCCCCGGAATCAATGCCATCGACTGTGCGCAGCCAATCTTCAGCGCCTGCTTGAAGCTCATGTCATCGACGGTTTCCGCCGTCGGTGCAGGCGCGAATTTTTCCACGATCAGAATGACGAAACCGCCGACGATGAGCGCAATGGCAACGGTGAATGGTGAAAACAAATAAGCCTTGATCTGGCTGTGGAAAGCCAAGCCGAGCAGTGCGGCCGGCATGAAAGCGACACCGAGATTGAAGATGAAACGCTGCGCTGCCCGGTCGCTGAAGGCACTGCCGGCGACATGCCCCAGACGTGTACGGTATTCCCAGCAGATCGCCAGAATCGCACCCAGCTGGATGAAGATCTTGAAGACCTTGCTTTTCTCATCATTGAATTCGAGCAGGTCACCGACAATGATCAGGTGGCCGGTACTGCTGACAGGCAGAAACTCGGTGGCCCCTTCGAGCATGCCCAGGACAAAGGCCTTCAACAACAGTATCCATTCCATAAACTGAGTGTCTTTCTTTTTCTAAACCACTAAAATCGCTCGCCCGGCCGCAGATAACGCCATTGCCCCACAGGCAATTTGCCCAGCGTCACAC
>JAEWTK010000059.1 GCA_023459535.1 Pseudomonadota bacterium | reverse complement strand
CCCCAGGAACCAGTTTTGACTGAAGCCCAATTCCCAGCCTGCGGTCCTGCGTCGTTGCACTTCTATCTCGGTGTCGTCGATAAAGTTAGATGATTTCCTGAAAAAACCGCGCAGGGAAAGATAGGTTTTATTGATGGCGTTGCGGTAAACCAGCCGGCTGACCTTGATGTCAGAGTTCTGGCTGTGACCGCTGTAGATATAGGATTGGTTGAGTCCGGCAACTGCCTGATGGTAGTCGTAGCTGGAAGTAGTGAAGCCGAACAGCCAGTAGCCGATGGGTAGGGAATAATGCATCGTATGGCCATCCGAACCTCGTTTCCCATGCTCCCCGTCGCCAAGGTCGTGGTTGTAGTTGACGTAGAACAAATCGTTCAGCATCAGCAGGTTGTCACCTGAAAGTGTGACGCCGCCCTGATATTTGCCTGTGGAATCGAAACCCGCATCGTCGGCACTCAGCGTTAGCCGGAAAGGGAAACGTTGCCGGTAATCAATGACGATGTCGCTTTCTCCAGGCTTGGCGTTCATATCTTCAGCGGGTGTGATCTGGATATCCGCCTCAGCGGTAGGTGCGCGTTTGAGGTTTTCCAATCCCTGTTCGATATCGCGCAGGTTCAGGATGTCGCCTTTACGAATCGGCACCGCATTCCATTTGGTGGCTCTGGGCGTTACGCCTTCTGCAAACCGGATTTGATTGACTTTGCCTGGTATCACAGTGAGTTGTAATTCGCCGGAACTCAGATCCTGCGGGGCTGCCAGGATGCGTGTAGTGACGTAGCCTTTGGAGATGATGGCGTTCTGTACGCGGCTCATGGCAAGGTTGATGCCTTGTGCCCCCAAGCAGCGGCCAAGTGCAGTGTCACCGCCCTGGACTACTTCCGACAAGGCAAACTGGAACAGATTGGCGGCTTCACCGATAAGTGAAATCTTGGAGATGGTGAAGCAGGGTGACTCGTTATCAGGATAAGTAATAAGTGCGGGTATCGTCGCGTCGTCTGGCAGACGTACGTCCGGTATGGATTCCTGTTTTTCGCGAAGAAGACGTTCGCGCTCCTGCTGCTGGAGCTGCTCTTGCGCAGACCGGTCGATTATCGTACCAGCCTGAGTAAAGTCAGAAAGCAGGCAAAATAGAACAGTCACCGCTATCCGAAGATGCGGAGACTTCCCCTGAAATTGCTTCATGTTGATTGTTATTAATTATTAGTAGCAAAAGATGCTAATTCATAAACGATCAACTTGAAGCAAGTAGCAAGAGAAAGGGAGGGGCTCTTATAAATATCCTGGAAAAATTCCTGGGTATTTAAACCAGGAACAGTTGTAACAGCTCGTTCAAAAAACGCTGACCTAATAAGGTGGGTTTGATCAGGTTGTTCTCTACTGTAATCAGGCCTTTGTCCCGTGCAACTTTCAGTGCAGGTTCGATCCGGCCGATAGGTAGGCCGGTGCGTAGCTGGAGCAGGTCGAGGTCGAAGCCTTCGGTCAGGCGCAGGGCGTTCATCATGAATTCAAAGCCCAATTCGTCCTGGCTGATGGTCCATTCGTTGTCGATGGCTTCGCCCTTGGCGGTGTTTTCCAGATAACGGTTGGGGTGCTTGTGGCGGCTTTCACGGGTGATTTTGTCGTGATAGCTGAGTTTGCTGTGGGCGCCGGCACCTATGCCCAGGTAATCGCCGAAGGTCCAGTAGTTGAGGTTGTGGCGGGCGCGTTTGCCTTTTTGCGCAAAGGCCGAGGTTTCATAGTGCTCGTACCCGTGCGAGGCGAGTAGGTCCTCGATGGCTTCCTGCATGGCGGCGCTGGTGTCGTCGTCCGGCAGGCTGGGCGGGGTGCGGTGAAACGCCGTGTTGGGTTCCAGTGTCAGGTGGTAGAAGGATAGGTGCGCAGGAGCCAGCTCACAAGCACGTTTGGCATCGGCCAGCGCGTCTTCCAGGCTCTGCTGCGGCAGGCCATACATCACATCCAGATTGACGCTTTCAAAGGTAGTAAGCGCTAGCTCCGAAGCAATTATCGCCTGTTTTTCATCGTGGATGCGGCCGAGGCGGGCAAGGTAGCGGTTATCAAAACTTTGTATACCGAGCGACAGTCGGTTGACACCGGCATCGCGGTAACCCTTGAAGTGTGCGGCATCCACCGTGCCGGGGTTGGCTTCCAGCGTGATTTCCACCTCGTATTCCAGTGGCGTCAGCATGCGCACGTGGCTGAGGATGCGGTCTATGGATTCAGGCGAGAACAGGCTGGGTGTGCCGCCACCGAAAAATACGCTGCGTATCTTGCGGCCCCAGACCTTGGGTACCGATTGTTCCAGATCGGCAATCAGTGCGTCGACGTAAGCTTGTTCCGGAATGTCTTGTCGTGATTCGTGCGAATTGAAGTCGCAATACGGGCATTTGCGCACGCACCAGGGGATATGGATGTAAAGCGAGAGCGGTGGAGGGTTCTGTAGGCCGGAAGCTGTTCCGCCAGCAGGCGTGTGATTGCTGACCGGGATGATGGGAATCATGCTGAATCAGCCGTTCAGCTGGGCAATTTGTTGCAGCATATCGCGTAGCGCCTGGCCGCGATGGCTGATGCTGTTCTTGATTTCCATTGGCAGTTCGGCCCCGGTTTTGCCGCTGGCCGGGTCGAGGAACAATGGGTCGTAGCCAAAACCACCCTCGCCGCGCGGTGCACGCAGAATCTCGCCGCGCCAGATACCTTGGGCAATCAACGGCTGCGGGTCTTCCGGGCTACGTACCAGCACCATGGCGCAGTAGTAATGTGCCTGCCGGTTGTTTTCTTCCAGTAGCACTTCAAGCAACCGTTGATTATTGCGTGCATCCGATTTTGGTTCGCCGGCAAAGCGGGCCGAATAGACGCCGGGTGCACCCTGCAGTGCATCGACGCAGATGCCGGAATCATCGGCCAGCGCCGGTAGTCCGCTGTGCAGGCTGGTGTGTCGCGCCTTGGCCAGCGCGTTTTCGATGAAGGTGAAATAGGGCTCATCCGCTTCCGGCATGTCGAAGTCGGATTGTGGCAGCACTTCAATCTCCAGCGGCGCAAGCAGGTGCTGGATTTCGCGTAGTTTGCCGGCGTTGCCGGTGGCGATGACGATCTTATTCAGCACTGAGCACCGCTTTTTGCATAGTAGTCAGTTCGGCGATACCGGCGGCAGCCAGATCGAGCATGGCGTTCATGGCATCGCGCTGGAAAGGCTCGCCTTCGGCCGTGCCCTGGATTTCGACGAAGCCGCCCTTGCCGGTCATGACGATGTTCATGTCGGTGTCGCAGCCGGAATCCTCGATATAGTCCAGATCCAGCACCGGTTGGCCTTGATAGACGCCGACCGAGATCGCCGCGACGGAATCGTGTAGCGGCGATTCGCTGATGAGACCGGCGCGTAGCAGATAGGAGATGGCGTCATGCAGCGCTACATAGGCGCCGGTAATGGCGGCAGTGCGCGTGCCGCCGTCAGCCTGGATGACATCGCAGTCGATCTGGATGCTGCGTTCACCGAGTTTTTCCAGGTCGATGATGGCGCGCAGGCTGCGGCCGATCAGTCGCTGGATTTCCTGAGTGCGGCCGGATTGCTTGCCGCGCGCCGCTTCGCGGTCCATGCGGCTGCCGGTGGATCTTGGCAGCATGCCGTATTCGGCGGTGACCCAGCCCTGATTCTTGCCGCGCAAAAAGCCGGGGACTTTTTCTTCTACGCTGGCCGTGCAAAGCACATGCGTATCGCCGAATTTGATCAATACCGAACCTTCGGCATGTTTGGTGTAACGGCGGATGATTTCAACCGGACGCAGCTGGTTGTGGGCGCGCTGACTTGGGCGATGGCTGGGGTTTTGACTGGGCATGGCAATTCCTGACTTTGTGAGCCTTGTATTATATGCCAAGTCAAACCGGCAGAAGCCGCTGGTCGAACTCAGCTTGAAGAGGGGTTCAGCCGGGTCTTGCTGATGGCGGACTGGATTTCCAGAATGGTTTTTTCGATGTCTTCGTCGGTCAAATCGGACAGAGCGGCATCATCGAGCAGCATATTGGGTTGCTGGGTAACCGGGTTGATGATGGTGGTTGTCGTGCCGAGCGGCATGGTGGCGGTGGAAACAGCCACCTGGCTGTTCTGGCGGTCGCCCCACTGCAGGCCGATAGCGCTCATATTATCGCCATGATCCTCGCTGACGGTTTCAGCGATATTAAGCAGTTTGGGTACGCTATCGAGAATGCCGCCTGCGTGCAGCAGTTTGCCGATATCGTGGTCGTTGACCGCGGACCAGACGCCGTCGGTGCAAAGAAAGATGACATCGCCGTCCACCAGCGCACGGGGGCCAGACAGCGTGATATCCGGCATTTTGTCGCCGCCCAGGCAGTTGTAGATCTTGTGCAGGTCGGGGTGGTTGGCCATGTCCTCGAATCTGAGCTGGCCTTTGCGGTAGAGCATCTGCACGATGGAATGATCTTCCGTGCGGAAGATCAGCTGGCCGTTTCTGAAGTGATAAAGACGCGAATCCCCGACGTGAGCGGTATAGAGTTGATTGTCCTGCAGCACGGCGGCGACGATGGTGGTGCGCGGCGAGTCGCTCAAGTCATTCCCCAGCGTCAGGCTGTCAATCGCATCGTGCACCTGCATGATGTGCTCTTCCAGGAATTTTGACGGATTGAGCAGCGTGGGAATAGCCAGATTCTGGAAACCGTCAGTCAGTGACTTGACCGCCAGCTGAGCCGCGACTTCCCCGTGGCGGTGACCGCCCATGCCGTCGGCAACGACCATGAGCAGGGCATCCTTGCTGTAGGAGTAGGCCAGCCGGTCTTCGTTATAG
>JAEWTK010000058.1 GCA_023459535.1 Pseudomonadota bacterium | reverse complement strand
CGCTTGGCGCCATGATCCTGGGTCAAGTCAACGTAAAAGAGATGCTTATGCTCGTCATAATGCTTGCTGACCTGACTCCATGGGATCAGTTTTTCCAGCAGCATGGCTGTTTTTTCCACTTGCTGTTTGTTCAAGCTTGAACTGCTGAGACTATCCAGCATGCAAGCCTGGACGAAAGACGCTGCCAGATGGCTTTCCGTTTCATCCTTGTAGAGGTTGACCGTGAGATCCAGCAGGGATTCCTGTTCCAGGATGCGGTACAAATCGAAAATCTCCGACCAGGTCATGTCGGCGACCGACTGCTGACGGTAATAGCGCCATCTGGCCATGGCATAAGCGGCCTTGAGGGCTCTGCCAAGAATCACTGGCAGTCGGTTGTAGGTGAAGATAATGTCACCGCCGGCATCAAGAAAGCGGTCGATGAAACTGCGATAACCGACGAAAATCTGCCGATGATAGAAATACATTGTACTGGAAATATGGTTTTCCAGTTCCGGACGCATGTTCTCGAAATCGACAAATTGCTGTGTAATTTTCAGGACGCGTTTGCGGTTTTCCGCGTCCGTGGCCAATAGCACGCGCAATCGATCAGCTTCATTCATTGCATCATCGCTGAAACACTCTTTCAGCTTTTGAATCGAATTCTCAATGGCTGTAACGTCGTCAAGTTTGGCTAGTTCGTCTAACCAGGACAAGTCTGCTGCATTTGTTTTTTTGCCGATCAGTTTTCTGAGTAATGATTTCATGCATATCACCTGGTTCGAATGGATATGATGATTGGATAGCTAATTTCATACCATCTGGGAAGGTGGTGAGAATCAATTACAAATAATTGATTTTATTATATAAAATTTAAGAATTTGAGTGGCGCGTGCCGGTTCTGGTTGGCGATGGTGTCAAAAAATAGGCAATTCTGTATACACCTGTCGATATTCTGACTATATGCGGCGTCAGCAGGGCTTGGCATGGTAAAATCACTTTTTGCTTTTTATCTGCTGATTTATGACCATACGCACACGCTTCGCTCCCAGCCCCACAGGTTTTCTTCACATTGGCGGCGCCCGTACGGCGCTGTTTTCGTGGGCCTATGCCCGCAAGCATCAAGGGCAGTTCATTTTGCGCATCGAAGATACCGATGTCGAACGTTCAACACCGGAAGCCGTGCAGGCCATTCTTGATGGCATGCAGTGGCTGGGGCTGGATTGGGATGAGGGTCCTTTTTACCAGATGCAGCGCATGGATCGCTACAAAGAGATCATCAGGCAGATGCTGGATAATGGTACTGCCTATTATTGTTACAGCAGCAGAGAAGAACTGGATGTCATGCGTGAACAGCAGATGCAGGCAGGCTTGAAGCCGCGTTACGATGGTCGCTGGCGGCCTGACGAAGGCAAGGTCCTGCCTCCAAAGCCAGAAAATATACCTCCTGTCGTGCGTTTCAGGAATCCGACCAGCGGAACGGTGGCGTGGGATGATCTGGTCAAGGGGCGCATCGAGATTTCCAATACGGAACTGGATGATCTGATCATTGCTCGTGCGGACGGTACACCGACCTATAACTTCTGCGTGGTCGTGGATGACTGGGACATGAATATTACGCATGTGCTGCGCGGTGATGATCATGTAAACAACACCCCTCGCCAGATCAATCTGCTGAAGGCGCTGGACGCCAAAGTGCCGCAATACGCCCACCTTTCCATGATACTTGGTGATGACGGGCAGAAGCTGTCCAAGCGTCATGGCGCTGTCAGTGTCATGCAATATCATGAGGATGGATACTTGCCTGAGGCGGTGCTTAACTATCTGGCCAGGCTCGGCTGGTCGCATGGTGACGACGAGGTGTTCGATAGCAAGCAGTTCTGCCAGTGGTTTGATCTCGATCACATCACGCCTTCTGCGGCACAGTTCAATACGGAAAAACTGCGCTGGCTGAATGCGCATTACATTAAGCAGTTTGACCTTGGGCATCTTTCTGCTGATATCCGGCAGCGTTTGGAGGACCGCGGGGTGGTGGTTAGCGAGCATCCGGAACTGCGGTCGGTGATCGATCTTTATCGGGAACGGGTCCACACGCTGAATGAATTGGCGGATGCGATTGCGTATTTCTATCACAAGCCAGTCATGGATGTCGCGGCCAGGGAAAAACATCTGACGCCTGAGATTGTGCCGGTTCTGCAGGCATTGGCTGAACAGTTGGCTGCCATCGACTGGACGCCCGAGCAGATTCATGCGGCGATTGATCATGCTGTGCAATCGAATGGGCTCAAGTTCCCCAAGGTGGCCATGCCGTTGCGCGTGTTGCTGACCGGTGGCGCTCAGTCTCCGGGTATCGATGCAGTGATGACGTTGCTGGGCCAGAAAGAGGCGCTGGCCCGTATTCATGAGGGACTGTGAATTTTTTCAGGAAAAATTTCACAGTCACGAGAACGAAACAATCGAGGTGCAGGTCAATTGTTTACGTTTAATCACTTGAATTTAATTTAATTCCACCTAATATAGAAACTGTGTCTTACCTACAAGACCTCCAAGAAAAGGACATATAAATGAACGCAAAAGGGCAGACGCTACAAGACCCGTTTTTGAATGCTCTCCGCAAGGAGCATGTTCCCGTCTCCATCTACCTCGTCAATGGCATCAAGTTGCAAGGGCAGGTTGATTCATTTGATCAGTATGTCATCCTGCTGAAGAACACCGTGACGCAAATGGTCTACAAGCACGCCATCTCTACAATTGTGCCGGCGCGCGCAGTATCTTTGACCTCTGCACACGCTGAGCAGTAAGTGGTTTGATCGGGATTCGCACATATTGACGCCTATGTTGGATAAGCATGTTTGATCGTCCCGATGGCGGCGATAGCGCAGTTCTGGTCAGTCAGGATTTCGGCGAAGCGGGCTACGCGGAAAGTTTGCAGGAGTTGCGCCACCTGGCTGTCAGCGCGGGAATGCAGATCAAAGCCGCAGTGGAAGGGCGTCGGTCCAAGCCGGATGCGAAGTATTTCATTGGCTCGGGCAAGGCGGAAGAGTTGGCAGAAACCATCAAGTCCACCGAAGCACGCGTGGCAGTGTTCAACCATGATCTCAG
>JAEWTK010000057.1 GCA_023459535.1 Pseudomonadota bacterium | reverse complement strand
TGCGGCAGGGTTTTGCCATCGCGGGTAATGCAAATCGCCTGTGCCAGATCGCTCATGGAATAGATATCCTGCAGTGCGGCCGCACGGCCATTGATCGTCCAGACGGCATGAATCAGTTGATTCTCATTGCTGAAGGCGTGGACCTCCAGCCCGTTGGTGTCATCCAGACAGGCTTCATAGAAGCTGCCGGGGATCAGTCTGGCGAAGGTTTTGTAGGCATGGAATGCCGGACGGATCCTGAATTCCTTGCCCAGCACGCTTGCATAATGCGTGATGCGTTCCAGTTTCGGGTAAGCCACGACACCATCATCGATCAACCCCTCGCGATGGCAGATAAGCGGGCCCCAGCCGGCATGATGCAGTGCGCCGGACGCAGCGCAGAGCAGCATGTAGCGGGTGAGGTAATCCGCCTGTTTCTGCTCACCGTCCGCCAGGATGCGGTGGATGCGCGGCAGGGTCCAGAAGGCGGCGGGTGAATGCAGGACCGGAACGCCGAAGTGCTGGCCGATCTCCTGCAGCACGAAGGCTTTTTTGACCAGCCGGAAGCCACCCAAGGGCGCCAGTCGATGACCCAGTATCTTGTGGTCATCGCGCTCCGGTTCGGTACAGCGTTCGGAAAACAGGTTGTCCGTGTGGATATCGGGCAACTGTCCCCGGCTTTTCAGGATGGCCAGCAGACCTATATTGTAGGGCGGTTCGAAATCGGTGACACTGGGGCCGGCGAGCTTGATATTCGCGGTCTTTGCCTCGTTGTACGCAATTCCCCAGGCATTGAGAAAGCCGTCCAGCGTGTATCCGGCCCAGCGTTTACGGTTGATGGTGGAGCCGATCTCGAGCATCTCGATCCGGCTGCCAAAACGTTGCAGGGTGTCAGCAACGAAATTGCGCCATTCTTCCTGCGCCCCCGTCTCATGCATGGCTTTTGCCGCAGCAAACGGCTGTACCAGATGTAGCATGATATTGAAATCATGGGCGATCAGTTTCTCAAGAAAGCGTGCCACGTGGTTGTCGGTGTCGCCATAAGTGAAATCAAGCCGGACCTGACGTATGTCAAGCTCCTGCAGATAGCCGATGACCTTGTCATCAATGGCCGAGGCTGTCGCCGTCGCTACGCCTATGCCGGCAAAATCGGCAGGCACATATTGCCCGCCCGGCGGCTGATAGCCCTTTTTCGAGCGCAATTTGCCACTCAGCATATAGGCAAGATTCGCGCGAACGAACTGCCACATCGGGTTGGGATGGGGTGTGTGTTTCAAATCGTCAGCTTGCCGTATCGGGTGATGGAACCGTTTGTCTTAGCCGCGGATATTGGATTGCGCGTCAAACTGCGTCAGATCGACGCGTGGTTGAGGTTGCCAGCCTGCCTTGCGATGTTCGGCCACGACATTGGTGAAGACACCGCCGCGAACGTAGAACTTGGCGGTCAGGCGCATGAACTTGGCATCCGTTGCTGCGACCAGGTCGTCCAGGATGCGGTTGGTGACGGCTTCGTGGAAGCAGCCTTCATCGCGGAAGGACCACATGTAGAGTTTCAGGCTCTTCAGTTCGACACATTTCTGGTCGGGAATGTAATCCAGGTAGAGCACGGCGAAATCCGGCTGGCCGGTCTTCGGACAAAGGCAGGTGAATTCCGGAATTTCCATGTGGATATGGAAATCACGCTCCGGTTTCGGGTTGTCGAAGGTTTCAAGTGTCTTGCTGGGTTGACTGGACATAATGGCTACCGTATAAATCCATAAATGGTCGAAAACGACATTATACAGCCACTAACAATAAGCTTGCCGCCCAAAAGCACGACTGAAAATTGCGCCTGACCCATCTCAAACTTGCCGGATTCAAATCTTTCGTTGATGCGACCACTCTGCATCTGCACGGCCAGCGAGTCGGTGTCGTCGGCCCCAACGGCTGCGGCAAATCCAATGTGATGGAATCCATCCGCTGGGTGTTGGGCGAGTCCAGTGCCAAGGAGATGCGTGGCGATTCCATGCAGGATGTCATCTTCAATGGTTCGTCCAATCGCAAGGCCATCTCCCGCGCCAGCGTGGAGCTGATCTTCGATAATAGTCTGGGCGGCGCCAGCGGCGAATGGTCGCAGTATGCCGAGATCTCGGTCAAGCGCGTCATCGAGCGCGACAAGGGTTCCAGCTATTACATCAACAACACCCCGGTGCGCCGCCGCGATGTCGCCGACCTGTTTCTCGGCACAGGTCTCGGTGGCCGTGCCTACGCCATCATCGGACAGAACACCATTTCGCGGATCGTCGAGGCCAAGCCGGAGGAGCTGCGCGTATTCCTGGAAGAGGCTGCCGGCATCTCCAAATACAAGGAACGCCGCCGCGAGACCGAGTTGCGGCTACGGGATACGCGCGAGAATTTGCTACGAGTTGAAGATATCCGTCAGGAGATCGACAAGCAGATCGTCCGTCTGGAGGCGCAGGCCGTTGTCACCCAGCAATACCACCAGTTGCAGATAGCGCTCAAGCGTGCACATGGCCAGCTTTGGCTGCTGAAGAAACGCGATGCGGGTGCGTCCTGGGAAAAGACCCGGCGTCAGGTGGAAAAGCTGGTCAACGACCTCGAGGCGCAGATGGCCAATTTGCGCAAGACCGAAAGCCAGTTGGAGACCTTGCGTCAGCAGAACTTTGCTGCCAACGAGGCGGTGCAGCAGGCGCAAGCGCAATACTACGAGACCAACGCCGAAGTCTCGAGCCTGGAACAGCAGGTCAAGCATACGCAAGAGGCGCGCGAACGCCTGAATCTGCAATTGCAACAGATCGCCACCCAGTCGGAAAAACTCGAGGCACATAGAAAAAACCTGGACGCCAGTCTTGCTGAAGAATTGCAGAAGCAGGCGCAGGCGGATGCCGATGAACAACAATCCAGCGAAAGTCTGGCGCAATTGAAGGCTGGGCTGCCTGCATTGGAAGCTGCATTTTCTGCCAGTCAACGACAGTTGGCCGAAGCGCAGAAGGCGCTGACTGAAACCGAACAGGCTGTGCGGCTGGAAAACACGCAACTCGGTTATGCCGATCGCAATATCGAAGAACTGCAGCATCGCTTGCAACGACTGCAAACGGATATGCAGAGTTTGCAGTTGCCGGACATGGCCGGTCTTGAGGATGCGCGCCGGACGCTGTTTGCCATGCAGCAGCAACTGGCAAAGACCGAGCAGGCCATTGCCGATGCACGCACTCGCGAACAGGAGCAGACCGAGGTGATCCGCGTGTTGCGCCAGCAACAGCAGGATGGGCAGGCGCAGGTTGCGCAGGTCGAAGCGCAGATCCATTCCCTGCAGAAGATCCAGCAATCCATCGGCCATGAAACGAAAATCGACGACTGGCTGAAACAGCATGGCTTGCAGAATGCGGAACGGCTGTGGCAGAAGATTACCATCGCCAGCGGCTGGGAAACCGCACTGGAAGCTGTGCTGGGAGCTGGACTGAATGCCATTCTTGGTAGTGGCAATCTGCATGGCGATTTGTCACGCCCACATGCCACGGTAGTGCTGGCCGAGACTGGGGGTGGCGGGAAAGCTGGCGAAGTAGCCTCCGGATTCCAGCCGCTAAGCTCGGTGATTGAGCAGATGGCGCCGGAGGTCAGTGGTGTGCTGCAGGACTGGCTGCAAGGCATTTATATGCTTGAGGATGCTGGGCAGGCAGCAAAGCTGCGTCAACAGCTTGCGCCAGGAGAGTTGCTGGTTAGTCGCAAGGGGGATATTTACAGTCGCCGCAGTCTGACGCTTTACAGCCCACAAAGTGCATTGCATGGCGTGCTGGAAAGGCAGCGTGAACTGGAAGCCTTGCAGGCCTCACTGCCGCAGGCGCAGGAAACCGTTACCGGATTGAGTGCTCAGTTGAGACAGGCCGATGAGGGCATGCAGCAATTGCGGCAGACATTGCATGAGCTGCAGCAGAGTTTGCGCAACGACGGCCAGCAGGAGCATCAGCTCAAACTCGAAATCCAGCGGCAGGAACAGCAATTGCAACATGTGCAGGAACGCTCCAAGGCGATTGCGGAAGAACAGGCAACTCTGCAGGATAAGATCGAGACTGCGGTCCAGCATAAACAGGATCTGCTGACGAAGCTGCAGCAGGCCGAGCAGCAACTGCCTGCGCACAAATCGGAATTCGAGCAGGCGCAGAAGCAGCGGGAGCTGGCGCAGACGGCACTTAATCGTGCCCGGCAGGAGTTGCAGAATGCCGAACATGTGCTGCAGGAAAAGGTGTTCGGTAAAAAATTAATTATTAATAATATCAATCAGATAAAGTTGAATATTAATTCTTCTATTGAAGAAATTCAGGCGCTGGCGCAGCGTCAAAAGGAGTCCCGCGAGCAGCTCGAT
>JAEWTK010000056.1 GCA_023459535.1 Pseudomonadota bacterium | reverse complement strand
ATGACCAGCATGGGCAAGTCACCGGACATCACATTCATCGACATGCCAGATGACCTACAAGGCAAGTACCAGTATTTCACCGAGGCAAAAATGGACAAGGTTCGTGCAACCGGCTACAGCCAGCCCTTCCATACCCTGGAAGAGGGTGTGCGCGACTATGTGCAAAACTATCTGCTGCAGGCAGACCCCTACGCCTAGCCAGGCAAACATATGGTCGCCAAAATATAGAGGAATCAAGGATTTGAACAAGATTGAGAACCTGACCGCTGCGCTCGCAGAACATCAGGAGGTGATGAGCAAGCTTGCCGTCATGCTGCCGCAGATCGCTGCCGTGGCAGATGAGATGCGTGCCTGTATCGCCCGCGGCGGCAAGATCCTGCTGATGGGCAACGGCGGCAGCGCTGCCGACAGTCAACACATCGCTGCCGAGATCGTCGGCCGCTACAAAAAGGAACGCAAGGGCCTGCCAGCCATCGCACTGACGACCGACACCTCCATCCTGACCTCGGTCGGCAACGATTACGGCTACGAGTTTATTTTCTCGCGTCAGGTTGAAGCGCTCTGTTCGCCGCAGGATCTGGTCATCGGCCTCACCACCTCCGGCAACAGTCCCAACGTCGTACGCGCAATCGAGACCGCCAAAGAGATCGGCGCCGTCACCGTCGGCATGACCGGCGGCAGCGGCGGCAAACTCGCTGCGCTTTGCGATTACAACCTCATCATGCCATCGAACGATACGCCGCGTATTCAGGAAGCGCATATCTTCATTGGCCACAGCCTGTGTGATTTACTTGAAGCCGACTGATGCGCGAAAACCTGATTGAAACCGTAAAACATCGTTTTGCTACCAGCGACCGCACAGCGCTGGTCATCGGCGACCTGATGCTGGACCGCTACCTGATCGGTGAAGTTGAGCGCATTTCACCGGAGGCGCCGGTGCCTGTCGTGCTGTTGAAACAGGAAAACGAGCGCGCTGGTGGGGCCGCCAATGTCGCGGCCAACCTGTCCCTGCTTGGCATCAACACGGTCATGGCCGGCGTCATCGGTGATGATGTCGAAGGCCGCGCCTTGCTGGAGATACTGCAGGGATTGAATATCAGCAGCAGCGCGATTGTCACGTCACACCAGCGCCCGACCGTGACCAAGACCCGCATCCTCGGTGGTCATCAACAGATGATGCGACTGGACAAGGAAAGCCGTCTTTCATTTACCGATACCGAAGCCAGCGCACTACTCAAACAGGTTTCACAAGCCATCGCGCAGAACCCTGCCGTGATCATCCTTTCCGATTACGCCAAGGGCGTACTGAGCACTGAACTCTGCCAGGCGGTTATCGCGCAAGCCAAGGCACTGGACATCCCGGTACTGGTAGACCCGAAAGGTCGCGATTATTCGAAATACAGAGGCGCAACCGCCCTGACGCCAAACAAGAAGGAAACCTCGGAAGCCTGTGGCGTAGATGCGATGGACACCGAAAAACTGCTGCAAGCAGCAGCTGAACTCAGGGATCAACTCGGTTTGGAATTCCTTGCAGTGACCCGTGGGGAGGAAGGCATCTCCCTGCTGGAGAAAAACGAGACCATCCATATCCCGGCGGCAGCGAAACAGGTATTTGACGTTTCCGGCGCCGGCGATACCGTGATCGCCACACTGGCCGCAGGTCTGGTGCATGACCTGAGTCATCGCCAAGCTTTCGAGCTGGCCAATATCGCCGCCGGCATCGTGGTCGGCAAGGTCGGCACCGTGCCAGTCAACCGCGAGGAACTGCTGGCGGAACTCATCTCGCAAGACTCCGTTGAACAGGCCGACAAAATCTGCGAACTGGATACCCTGCTGGTGCGTGTCAAGCAATGGAAGAATGAGAAGAAACGCATCGTTTTCACCAACGGCTGCTTCGACCTGCTGCATGCCGGCCATGTCACTTATCTGGAAGCGGCCAGGAAAACCGGCGACAAACTAATTCTAGGCTTGAACACCGACCGTTCGGTCAGCGCCCTGAAAGGCCCAAGCCGGCCGGTCATCCATGAAGCCGATCGCGCCCGCGTGCTGGCTGCGCTGGAAGCGGTGGACGCCGTCATCCTGTTCGACGAGGACACGCCCTTGAAACTGATTGATGCGATCCGGCCTGACATCATCGTCAAGGGTAGCGACTACAGCGGAGACCAGGTCGTCGGCGGCAAGGAAGTCAAATCCTGGGGCGGCAAGGTCGCGCTGATCGACATCGTGCCCGGCCGCAGCACCAGCAACATCATCGAGAAACTCGGGGCCTGATGCGCATTCTGGTCATAGGCCCTTCCTGGGTGGGCGACATGGTATTGGCACACAGCCTGTTCCAGGTCATCAAACAGCAGCAGCCGGACGCCATCATTGATGTCGCAGCCCCCGCCTGGACCATCCCGTTACTGGACCGCATGCCAGAAGTCAGCGGCAAGATCGCGCTGCCGTTCAAACATGGCCGACTGGATTTGCACGAACGCATCCGCTTCGGAAAATCGCTGAGAAATGCCGCCTACGATCAGGCTATCCTGCTGACCAATTCCCTCAAGTCGGCCATTCTGCCTTTTGCTGCCGGGATTCCCGTGCGTACCGGATTCCGCGGCGAACTGCGCTATGGCTTGCTGAACGACATCCGACCGCTCGACAAGCAGGCACTGCCGCGCACGGTTGACCGCTTCGTGGCGCTCAGCCTCAAGAAGAACCAGCCACTTCCGGCTGCCATCCCCAACCCCAGACTGATTGCCGATGCTGCACAGGCAGCATCAGCCTTGGTCAGGCTCGGCAAAGAACTGCCGACTTTTCCGGTGCTGGGCTTATGTCCCGGGGCGGAATATGGCGAAGCAAAACGCTGGCCGGCCGAATACTATGCCGAAGTTGCTAATCAGGCTCTGAAAAGAGGCTGGCAAGTCTGGCTGTTCGGCTCGGAAAAAGATGTGCCGGTAACCGGCAGCATCAACCAGATGACGCAGAACCGATGCTTGGATCTGGGCGGGAAGACCAGACTGGGTGAAGCCATCGACCTGATGTCACTCTGCGAAACTGTGGTCAGCAACGACTCCGGCCTGATGCATGTCGCTGCCGCCCTCGGCCGAAAAGTGATTGCGGTCTATGGATCATCCGACCCTCATCACACACCGCCAATGAGTCCAGAGGCCGTCGTACTTTGGCTGGGACTCGATTGCAGCCCTTGCTTCAAGCGCGTATGTCCGCTCGGCCATCTCAACTGCCTCAAACAACTCGCGCCGGAACGCGTACTGCAGGAAATGGCCCTGTAGTCGCAAAATATTCGAGGATATCGATTGAATTCATTGTTAAATAAACTCATTCAGCTACCAGCCAATCGGCTGACCTGGCTGTTGACTGTGATTGGCGTACTAATCGCCATGCAGATCAACTACATTCAGCATGGCTGGATCAACAACGACTCGGTACTCTATTTCGAAGCGGCGCGCCTGTTCGCACTGGGAGAGTGGCAACAAGGTTTCAAATTGTTCCCTTGGCCCCTCTATAGCGGCCTCATCGCGCTGGTACACAGCATTAGTGGCTTCAGCCTGCATTTTTCCGCTCAGATTCTCAA
>JAEWTK010000055.1 GCA_023459535.1 Pseudomonadota bacterium | reverse complement strand
GTCGGCGCTGGAGCCGGTGCGGGCTGCGCCGGTTTGTTCTTCGGTTGAATGACCGCACGCACACGGCCGGTCGGCGTTGCCGGTGTTGCCGCCTGTGAGCCGCCACCAATCACTTCTGCGTATTCGGCAGTGGCGTCATACATGATGTAGTCGCCATGCACGATGTCCTCGCCGCGCTTGACCCAGGCTTTGGTGTAGAGCTTGACCTTATCCATGCGCCCATCGTATTCGATGCGCTGGCCGCTGCCTTCCATGTATTCGTTCTTGCCTTCCATTTTCTGCTTGAAAGTGGTCGGGTTGCCGTAGGAAGTGCTGTGCTGGAAGCCGTGGATATCCTCGACCACCACCAGTTTGTCGCCGCGTATCATCAGCGTGCCCTGGGTCAGGATCACGTTACCGGTGTAGGTGCTGGTTTTTTTGGCATCATTGACGATGACATTGTCGGCCTCAAGGTCGATCGGCTTGTCCTTATCGGCCTGTTCGGCCTGGCTGCTGAATGCCGCCATCGTCAGCATTGCGGCCAGCAACAGGCGACCGATACTGCCCAATGGCATGAGAAACTTATTCATATGATCTCCGGATCAATCTATATCTTTGCTTAAATTCAATTTGATTTCAGGCTGAATTGCGCCAGCCGGCCTGACTCTGCGTTCGATCTGATTCGCAGCAGCGTTCATGTCCGACTCCAGCCGCATGGCATCCGCTGCCCTGCGATTCAGGTCATTGGGCGTGCTGGATATATCCATCTTCGGCTTCTCGTAATGCGCCTTGACCCGCTTCATGAGCTGCACGGTCTGGCTCTTCTTGTCGTAGATCATGCCGGTGGCGTGAATCACGGTTTTCGGCTCCTGGGTGATGACCACGGGTCGGTCGGTGACGGCACGCTCGTCGTCCGGAAATACATCCAGCCGGTCGGTCAGCACGACCATTTCACCCTTGCCGTTATAGGCCTGGCGCACCACTTTGACGTCATCGACAAATTCGATCTTTTCCGCATCGCTGGAAACAAACCCCTTTTTGCCTTCGATCTGCGTGAACGGCTTGCCGATCTCGAAGCGGGTAAAGTGCGGCAGCTCCAGTTCCGTCGTATCGTCGTCCGGGTAGTGCCGCATCTCCTCGGCGGTCAAGCGGTAGCGCAGATCGCCTTTCTCATCGCTGCGGGTCGTGATGAAGTTGTTCAGCACGTAGTCCGGGTCATGCCGGTTGCTACCGTCCACTTTCGGCTCCGGCGCCTGCACACTGTAATCGATCCAGAAGGTCAGCATGGCCAGAATGGCCAGCAGGACCAGTGGAAGCAGTATGGTGTGGCGCGCATGCATGCGGTTTGCCAGTCAGCCTATTTGAAAAACTGCGCCATTTGCGCGTCAAAAGTACCTTGTGCCTTCATCAGCAGTTCGCAGGCTTCGCGCACGGCGCCTCGGCCGGCTTGGGCCTGCGTGGTGTAGTGGGCATATTGCTTGACCAGTGGCGTGGCGCTCGGCACGGCAATCGCCAGACCGGCACGGCGCATGGGCGGCAGGTCCACCACATCGTCGCCCATGAAGGCGCACTCTTCCGGGCTGACATTCATTTTCCTGACCAGGTCCTCGAAGGCTTCCAGCTTGTCTTCCACGCCCTGATAGAAATGGGCGATGCCGGTGGTCTCGGCACGCTTGGTCACCACGTTGGACGTGCGGCCGGTGATGATGGCCATCTGCACGCCACTGGCTTTCAGCAGTTTCATGCCCAGCCCGTCGAGCGAATGGAAGCTTTTGTACTCCTGACCGTCGTCGCCTATCATCAGGCTACCGTCGGTCATGACACCGTCTACATCAAAAATAATGACCTTGATACGTTTTGCACGTTCAACTACCGGGCTTGATTCACTCACTTAAATAACCTTTGCTGTTAACAGATCGAGCATGTTCAATGCACCGACCAGGGTTCCTTGTTGATTGACGACCAGGAGGCCGTTGATTTTGCGGTTCTCCATGATTTCCACGGCCTCCACCGCCAGGCGCTCCGGTGTGATGGTGCATGGGTTGGCATGCATCACTTCCCGCATGCTTGTATCGTTGACGCTGATGCCGTTCTCGAAGGCACGGCGCAGGTCGCCATCGGTAAAGATGCCGACCGGTTTGTTGCCGGTGTCGACGATTGCCGTCATGCCCAGCCCCTTGCGCGTCATCTCCAGCAGGCCGTCGGTCAGGGCGGCATCCAGCTGGACGCTGGGGATCGCAGTATCTTTGCGCATGATGTCCGATACGTGGATCAGCAGCCTGCGGCCGAGGCTGCCACCCGGATGGGAGCGGGCGAAATCCTCGGCGGAAAAACCGCGCTGATCCAGTACGGTGAGTGCCAGGGCATCGCCCAGGGCCAGCATCGCGGTCGTACTTGCTGTCGGTGCCAATCCCAAAGGGCAGGCTTCCTGGCTGACATGGGCATCTACATGGATGTCTGATTCCCGTGCCAGGGTTGAATCCGGGTTGCCGGTGATGCTGATGATATTTGCGCCCAGACGCTTGATAACGGGCAGGATGGACAGCAGTTCATCACTCTCGCCAGAATTGGATAAGGCGATCAGCAGGTCATCCG
>JAEWTK010000054.1 GCA_023459535.1 Pseudomonadota bacterium | reverse complement strand
AGACGGGCCGGTACGGCGCGTGCGGCAGGACAAAGCGCACTCCAGGCAACTGGAGTGCATCTGCTATCGGCTCGAAATCGTGGCCGTCCGCTCCCAGTCCGTGGAGCCAGATGATGCTGGCGTTGGCGTTGTCACTGATGCATCGTTCAAGGGTTTCCAACATGTCGGGAACAGGTTTCCAGTGGTGGGTTGATCTGAATTGAAAAATCTGTCCGGCCATACTGCCGGAGGAAATTTCGCCGTGCTGTTAAAAGCCGGAATTTTGCGATATGCTGCAATAAAAACAGGGAATTACACTAAATCATCACAATAATAATGATTAAATGACATGAATCTTCCCGAGTTCATTTCGCGCCACGTCGTCCGCATCGCACTCAGTCTGAGTGTCGTCATTTTACTATTGCTGCACGCCAGCGGAGCATTTTCGCTCGGTTTTATCAATCGTCTTGAAAATTTCAGTTATGACGTCCGTCTGAATCTGATGATGCCCGGCGCGCTTGACCAGCGCATCGTGATCGTCGATATTGATGAGCGCAGTCTGCAGGAACAGGGGCGCTGGCCTTGGGGGCGCAACAAGCTGGCAACGCTGGTGGACAAGCTGTTCGACGACTATCAGGTCAGTGTGCTCGGTTTCGACGTCGTGTTTGCCGAGAAGGATGAAAGTTCCGGCCTCAAAAGTCTGGAACAGATTCATCAGCAGCATCTGAAATCCGACACGAACTTTGCACAATTGCTTGAGCAGTTGCGCCCGCAGTTGGATTATGACCAGCTGTTCGCCAAGAGTCTGCAGGGGCGCAAGGTGGTGCTGGGCTATTATTTCCGCAATGACGATCATATGGACGGTAGGGTAGGCGCGCTACCCGAGCCTTCTTTCATCGATGGTAGTTTTAAGGGCAAGGACATCACCTTCATGCAAGCTACGGGCTTTGGAGGCAACCTTGCTGCATTGCAGCAGGTGGCTACAGCTGCCGGTCATTTCAATCCCGACCCTGATGAAGACGGCATCTCGCGCAGGGTGCCGATGGTCATGAGTCTGGATGGCAATATCTACGAAGCCCTTTCCGTTGCCGTTGCCCGTGTCGCACTGGATACGCCGAAACTGCAGGCGGGCTTTGCCGAAGGTCTGGGCGTGGGTA
Organism: Pseudomonadota bacterium; assembly: GCA_023459535.1. Taxonomy (GTDB): domain Bacteria; phylum Pseudomonadota; class Gammaproteobacteria; order Burkholderiales; family Methylophilaceae; genus UBA6140. Next base: position 3,876 of record JAEWTK010000054.1, on the reverse strand, counting down.
AGGAATATGCCGGCCTTGAGTGGCTGCAACTGGGCGATTACCGCATTCCGGTCGATGCCCGGGTGACGGCTTTGATTCCATATCGCGGTCTGCAGGGCAGCTTCCCCTATGTTTCCGCGACCGATGTGCTGAATGGCAAGGCCAGCAAGGAGGTGCTGAAGGATCGTATCGTGCTGGTGGGAACTACCGCGCCTGGTCTCATGGATCTGCGTGCAACGCCGGTGCAGAATGTCTATGCCGGGGTGGAAATCCACGCCAACATGATTGCCGGTATCCTTGACCAGAATATCAAGCAACGCCCGGCATATACGCTCGGGGCCGAGTTCGTGTTGCTGTTGCTGACCGGATTACTGTTGGCTTTTTTGCTGCCCGCATTGACGCCACTCTGGGCAACGCTATCGGCGTTTGTCGTGCTGGCCTTGTATGTCACTTTTAATCTGCTGTTATGGCAATCTGCGAATCTGGTGTTGCCGCTCGCTTCCGGCCTGTTCCTGATCGCTGTGATTTATGTGCTGAACATGACCTACGGTTTCTTCATAGAGTCGCGCGGCAAGCGTCAATTGGCCGGCCTGTTCGGGCAATATGTGCCGCCGGAACTGGTGGATGAGATGGCGAAAGACCCCGAAGCCATCAGTCTGGAAGGTGAAAGCCGCGAGATGACGGTGCTGTTCTCGGATGTGCGCGGCTTTACCAACATCTCTGAAGGGCTGGATCCGAAACAGCTGACGCAGTTGATGAACGAGTTCCTGACACCGATGACGCATGTGATCCATGATAATCGCGGCACCATAGACAAATACATGGGGGATGCCATCATGGCGTTCTGGGGCGCGCCACTGAGAGACCCGCAACATGCGACGCATGCGGTCAGGGCCGGGATGCAAATGCTGGCCAGCCTGAATAGCCTGCAGACACAATTCAAGGAGCGGGGCTGGCCCGAGATCAAGATCGGCATCGGTCTGAATACCGGCCTGATGACGGTGGGCAACATGGGCTCCGAGTTCCGCATGGCATATACTGTGATGGGTGATGCGGTCAATCTTGGCTCGCGCCTCGAAGGCCTGACCAAGAATTACGGTGTACAGATGATCGTCAGCGAATTTACCCGGGAAAAAGTGCCGGAATATATCTATCGCGAACTGGATATCGTCCGCGTCAAGGGCAAGGACAAACCGGTGGTGATCTACGAGCCAGTCTGTGCGGTTGGCGAAGAAGACAAGTCGCTGCAGGACGAGCTCAAACTGTATCGCGAGACGCTGAAACTCTATCGGGGGCAGAATTGGGATCTGGCAGAGATGCAGTTCATTAACCTGCAACAGATGTATCCGCAGCGGCAACTTTATGCCATGTATATTGAACGTATCACGCATTACCGTCAGAATCCGCCGGATGCCGGCTGGGATGGTGTGTTCACCTTCCAGACCAAATAGACAGGAGCCAGCATGAGGGTCAAAGTACTAGGTTGCAGTGGTGGCATAGGCGGCACATTGAGGACCACCAGTTTTCTGATTGATGAGGACATCCTGATGGATGCAGGCACCGGGGTTGGTGACCTGACCATCGAGCAGTTCCTCAAGATCAACCACATCTTCATCACGCATTCGCACCTCGATCATGTCGCTTGTATTCCCTTGCTGGCTGATAGTGTGCTGGGTTTTCGCGATACGCCCATCACTCTCTATGCCACGGCAGAAACCTGGGCGATACTGAAGGAGCACCTGTTTAACTGGAAAATCTGGCCTGATTTCACCGTTATTCCGTCAGAAGAACATCCATTGCTGGTCTGGCACGAGATCCGGCTGGGTGAGACAGTCCGGTTGGGAGAGCGCAGTTTTACACCGTTGCCAGCCAACCATGTTGTGCCTACCGTCGGTTTTCATCTGGAAGGCCCAAGTGCCAGCATGGTGTTCACCGCCGACACCACGACCTGCGACGCACTGTGGCCTGAGGTCAATCGCATCGCCAATCTCAAGTACCTGATTATCGAGACCGCTTTCAGCAATGAAGAGATTGAGCTGGCCAGAGTGTCCAGGCATCTTTGCCCGGCTTTGTTGATTGAAGAACTGGACAAGCTGGAACATTCACCCTTGCCGCGCATCTATATTACGCACCTGAAACCGGGTGAAGGCGAGGTCATCATGCGTGAGGTCGACCGAGACGCCTACAGGTTCAATGCACGGCCGTTGTACAACAGTCATATCTTCGAACTGTAATCCGGGGATTTTCGATGTGCAGTATTTGAAAGCACATCGTTTGCAGGAACAATAAAAATGTCATCACCGACCATCGAACAACTTAAGCAACTTGCGCCCGTGGCGGTGCTTTCTGAGTCCAGGCTCAAGGAACTGGCCGGCCTATGCTTCATCGAAACCGTCAGCAAGGATCTGGACCCCTTGCGCATGAACATCCTGCAGGCTGGCGGCCAGTCGCTCTATTTATTGAAGGGCGACCTCGGTCTACGTTTTGTCGATGGCAGCAAGAAGATCATGCGCGGCGGCACGGAAGCAGCCAGCCATCCGGTCAACGACGGCAGGCTGAAACTGGTCGATACCATCGCCATTACCGATGTCGACATTCTGCGCATCGACGCCGACCTGCTTGACATCATGCTGACATGGGACCAGCTTTCCGGTTATGAGCCACCACCACAGCAAGTCCAGGCCGCAGTCGGCGCGCATAAACGTCCTGTTGCTGAATGGATGCGTGAAACCGCGACATTCAGTGCGGATAAACTGCAAAGTGGGGTATTCAGTCGCCTGCCCAGCGCCAATATCGAGGAAATGTTCAAGCGTATGGACGCGCTAGCGGTCAAGGCCGGGCAGGTCATCATCACGCAGGGCGCCGAAGGCGACTACTACTACTTGATTGAACAGGGGCAGGCCATCGTCAGCCGTGTGGATAATGCCAGCCAGAAATCAGTGCAGCTGGCCGAGTTGCATGAGGGGGATGCCTTCGGCGAGGAGGCGCTGGTATCGGATAACAAGCGCAACGCGACCATTACCACGAAAACCGATGGCAGCCTGCTACGCTTGAAGAAAGATGACTTTGTCGAACTGTTGAAGTCGCCCATTGTCAGGCGCGTGGATCTGGCGGCGGCCGGTGAGAAAATCAAACAGGGCGCACAACTGCTCGATGTGCGTTTCAAGTCGGAATATGCATATCAGCATCCGGAGGGTGCCATTAGTGCGCCCTTGCATGAACTGCGAAGTATTGCACCGCAACTGGAAAAAGGCCGCGAATACATCGTCTATTGTCAAACCGGTCGGCGCAGTTCGGCAGCGGCTTTCATATTGGCGCAGTTCGGGTTGACCGCGTATGTGTTGAGTATCGCCCCCAAGACGATTTAGTTCAATTGTGGCATGAGAATTCGCCGTTTCAGCGGGATTGGCGATCCACCAGACTTGCCTTGAAGCGCCCTTAAAATAAATACCCCATGCATTACCGTCCCTGATTGCTGGTCTGGGTATTTACCGCGTTTTGTTGGCGCGTATTCTTGGATAAATTTCCGTCGCGGGTCTGGATAAGCAATTAATAGTGGCTGTCCGTCAGCTGCCACGCATAGCAGAGTCAGTTGAGTGGGGCGATCACTTGCTCAAGTATCCAGGAGCATTGGGGTCAGGTCTAGCAATGTAGCATTTTAGTCCAGTCGTCGCACAATCCTGCCCACCGTCGTGAAATGGATTCCATAATAATCTGCGATTTCCTGATATGAATAAGCGCCCGTTGCATAAGCCGTCGCAATAGCGGTATTTCTGTCTGGCGCATCGCTTGCGATTTGTTGTAATGATAGAGGAGGTGCGCGGCGATGTGCGACAGGAATTTGTACATCATCGCGCTGCTCAACCTTCAAGTTGGCTTGCATGCGTCGCACGAACG
>JAEWTK010000053.1 GCA_023459535.1 Pseudomonadota bacterium | reverse complement strand
CGACGACACGATCCATGCCCATGCCCAGTTTTTTCGCTGTGGATTGCAATATACGGATGTTGGCCTGATGCGGCACCAGCCAGTCCACATCGGATTTTTGCATGCCGTTGGCGTCCAGCGTTTCGTCGACGATGGCGTCCAGCGTGTTGACGGCGACCTTGAACACGGAATTGCCTTCCATGTAGATGGTGCCGCAGCCATCCTTTTTGGAAACACCGCAAGCCACATTCAGAAGATGGGCATAGCTGCCATCGGCATGCAGGTGCGTGGAAAGGATGCCTTGCTCGTCACTGGCCTTCAGAATGACCGCGCCGGCGCCATCACCCCAGAGAATGCAGTTGCTGCGATCCGTCCAGTCAGTAATGCGCGACATGGTTTCCGCACCTATGACCAGAGCACATTTTGTGCTGCCGCTCTTGATGAAATTATCGGCTGTAGCCAGGGCGTAAACAAAACCACTGCAGACTGCCTGCAGATCAAAAGCCGGACAACTGGCAATGCCAAGTTTGTCCTGCACCAGACAAGCCGTGCTTGGAAAAACGCGATCCGGGGTGGTGGTGGCTACGATAATCAGGTCGATGTCGCTCGGATTAACATTCGCTGCTGCCATTGCACGACGCGCTGCCTCTACTGAAAGATCGCTGGTAAATTCACCTTCTGCTGCAATATGCCTTTGGCGGATTCCGGTGCGAGTGACGATCCACTCATCCGTGGTATCCACCATCTTTTCCAGATCAGCATTGGTTAAAATCTTACTCGGCAAATAACTGCCGGTTCCTGCGATACGTGAATACTTCATGCAATCTCTTTCGGTGCAGATTCTGCCGACGGCATTGATACAGCGTTTGGCTTGATATGTTCGATTTCCAGCTGTTCTGTGATTCTGCGCAGCACACCGCTTCTGGCCTCTTCAGTAGCAGCCTTGATGGCGTGCAGGAAAGAGAAATCATCAGCACCGCCATGACTCTTCACCACGATACCACGCAAACCGAGAAAACTGGCGCCGTTATAGCGACGTGGATCCAAGCGGCGCTTGAATGACTTCAGTACCGGCATGGCCACAAGCGCCATCAGTTTGGTGAACCAGTTGCGCTTGAATTCCGCAATCAGGAACTTGCTCATCATCTGCGCCAGACCCTCGGAAGTCTTCAGGGCCACATTGCCGACAAAGCCATCGCACACGACCACATCGGTTGTACCTTTGTAGATATCGGTACCTTCGACATTGCCGTAGAAGTTGAGGTGGCTGGCACGCAGCAATTCCCCCGCCTGCTTGACGATCTCATTGCCCTTGATGTCTTCCGAACCGATATTGAGCAGACCCACAGTAGGCCGCTCCTTGTGCTCGACGCAGGAGACCAGCATGGCGCCCATGACGGCGAACTGCAGCAGTTGTTCCGGTGTGCAATCGGCATTGGCACCCAGGTCCAGCATGTAGGTCGTGCCCTTTTGATTGGGCAATATGGCCGCGATGGCCGGACGGTCGATACCGGGCAGGGTTTTCAGCACAAAACGCGCAGTCGCCATCAGTGCACCGGTATTGCCGGCACTGACACAGGCATTGGCTTCGCCGGTCTTGACCAGGTTGATGGCAACGCGCATTGAAGAATCTTTCTTGTTCTTCATCGCGCTTTGCGGGGACTCATCCATGGTCACCACTTCACTGGCGTGATGTATGCGTAGACGGGGACTGGCTTTCGCACCTCTGGCGCCCAACTCGGCTTCAATTGCCTCGGTCAGGCCGACCAGAATGATGTTGAGTTCGTCGTCCTGTTTGAGCGCTTCGAGCGCAGCAGGTATCGTGACATGCGGGCCGTGATCGCCCCCCATGACATCGATAGCGACAGTGATATCCATGTTCGCTATTAGCTTCTGGAAATAGAAAAGATAAAAACAGATGGCGGGTAAAAATTACCCGCCATGCTGATTTTGGAAAGGATTACTCGCCCTTGGCAGGCATCACCTTGCGGCCACGGTAGTAGCCGTTAGGGCTGACGTGGTGACGCAGATGGGTTTCGCCAGTGGTTGGCTCAACAGCCAGCGCCGGGTTGGTCAGAGAATCGTGTGAACGATGCATGCCACGCTTGGAGGGTGACTTCTTGTTTTGTTGAACGGCCATGATAATGCTCCTGTAAATACTTCTTTAAATAAACTTGCCAGCCTACTTTTTGCTCTTGAGCAGTTCCAGCTTGGCAAATGGATTAGGTTTCTTGTAATCACCAACGTTGCTTTCGTTGCTGCACTCACCCTCTTCATGCTTGGGTGCGATCGGCAAAGCCAACAGCAATTCGTCTTCCATCAATTCAAACACGGGCATTTCAGCTTGAATTAACAGATAATCTTCTTCATCGCTTTCATCTTCCGGCGCTGGCATATCCGATTCATTACGCACTAATATAAAGTGTGTATCGATCGAGACCTCATGCTCAAAAGGCTGCAAGCAACGCTGACAAGTCAGACTCAATGTCCCATGTACCAGCAACCGGATATAAAGGGCATTATTTGCATCCTTGCCACCTTGCAGCCGGCAATCCAGCCGACCTTCGGTATTGGCTAGCATGTCAGCAATGCGCGAAAAATGCAAAACGGGGATTATATCATGAATTTCAAGCGCTTTCTGCGCAAACTCAATGTTGTTAATCACCGTGTCCTGATTGATTGATGCAGCCATAGGGGGCGCATGATATAATCTTCGGGATTTTGTGTCAAAAAATCAGGTTTTTCAGGCCAAACAATAGTTTGGTTTCTTTTTGGATGCGGGTTCGTTTGTGATCAAAAAAATTCTTGTTGCTAATCGCGGTGAAATTGCCGTACGTATCGTCCGCGCCTGTTCGGAAATGGGCATCAAGTCGGTCGCCATCTATTCTGATGCCGACCGCCATGCCCTGCACGTCAAGAAAGCGGACGAGGCTTATAACATCGGTTCCGACCCTGTTATCGGCTATCTAAATGCGCACAATATCGTCAATCTGGCGGTCGCTTCCGGATGCGATGCGCTGCACCCCGGCTATGGCTTTCTTTCCGAGAATCCGGAGCTGGCTGAAATATGCGCACGCCGAGGTATCCGTTTTATCGGCCCCAAGGCCAAGGTCATCCGTCAGATGGGCGACAAGATCCAGGCACGCAACGCCATGATCGCCGCCGGTATCCCCTGCGTACCGGGCAGCGATGGCAATCTGGCCAATGTAGAAGAGGCACGTACCCTTGCCAAGAAGATTGGCTATCCCGTGATGCTGAAAGCAACCAATGGTGGTGGTGGCCGTGGTATCCGCCGATGCAACAATGAGAAGGAACTGCTCAGCAATTATGACCGCGTGATTTCAGAGGCGAGCAAGGCTTTCGGCAAGCCGGAGGTGTTTCTTGAGAAATGCGTGGTCAATCCACGTCACATCGAAGTCCAGGTGCTGGCCGACAGCCATGGTAATGTGATTCATCTGTTCGAACGTGACTGTTCGATTCAACGACGCAACCAGAAACTGATCGAAATCGCCCCTTCGCCGCAGCTCAGCAAGGCGCAGCGCGAATATATCGGCAAGCTTGCTGTCAAAGCGGCTAAGGCTGTCGGTTATGAAAATGCCGGTACCGTCGAATTCCTGCTCGACTCCGATAACAGCTTCTACTTCATGGAAATGAACACCCGTCTGCAGGTGGAGCATACCGTTACGGAAAGCATCACCGGTATCGACATCGTGCAGGAACAGATACGCATTGCTGACGGCATGAAGCTGCAATACAAACAGGACGAGGTGCAGTATCGTGGCTTTGCCATGGAGTTTCGCATCAATGCCGAGGATCCGAAGAATGACTTTCTGCCGAGTTTCGGCAAGATCACGCGCTATTATTCTCCGGGCGGTCCTGGCGTGCGTATCGATGCGGCCATGTACAGCGGTTATGTCATTCCACCCTATTACGACTCCATGTGCGCAAAGCTGACAGTATGGGCTCTGAACTGGGACAGCGTCATTGAGCGTGGTCGCCGTGCACTGGATGATATGGTGGTTTATGGTGTCAAAACCACGATTCCTTATTATCAGGAAATTCTGAAACATCCGGATTTCAAACAGGCCAAGTTTGACACCAGCTTTGTAGAAACCCATCCGGAACTGGCGAATTATGCAACCGACATACCGCCGGAGATGATTGCCGCTGCCATCTCGGCTGCGATTGCCGCCCATGAAGGCATCTGACAACCCATTTAAATTAAAGTGACAAGTTAAGAATATGGCTAAAGTAAATATTTCAGATCTGGTTTTACGAGACGGGCATCAGTCCCTGATAGCGACGCGTCTGCGTACTGAGGACATGCTGCCCATTTGCCCGCAATTGGATGCCATTGGTTTCTGGTCACTGGAAGCCTGGGGCGGCGCTACATTCGACGCCTGTGTCCGCTATCTAAAGGAAGATCCATGGGAGCGCCTCAAGAAATTGCGCAAGGCACTGCCCAATACCCGCATCCAGATGCTGTTGCGCGGCCAGAACCTGCTGGGCTACCGTCATTATTCCGATGATGTGGTACGTGCCTTCGTCAAGAAATCCGCCGATAACGGCGTCGACGTATTCCGAGTATTTGATGCCATGAACGATATGCGCAACCTGCGTGTTTCGATTGAAGCAGTCAAGGCTGCCGGCAAGCATGCCGAAGGTGCCATCAGCTATACGACCAGCCCGGTGCATGATATTGCCCATTTCGTTGGTCTGGCGAAGGAGCTCGAGGCTTTCGGTTGCGACACGCTGGCCATCAAGGATATGGCTGGATTATTAACGCCACAGATGACCTCTGAACTGGTGAAAGCGTTGCGTTCCGCCGTCAGCTTGCCGATCCATTTGCAC
>JAEWTK010000052.1 GCA_023459535.1 Pseudomonadota bacterium | reverse complement strand
AACGACGAGCGCGAGCAAACGCTGAACCAGTTGCTGGTTGAACTGGATGGTTTTGAAGCCAATTCCGGCGTCATCGTCATTGCCGCAACCAACCGCGCTGATGTGCTGGACAAGGCGCTGTTGCGTCCGGGACGTTTCGACCGTCAGGTCATGGTCGGTCTGCCGGATATTCGCGGCCGTGAACAGATTCTGCTGGTACACATGCGGAAGGTGCCTATCGATCCGGACGTCAAGGCTGACATCCTGGCGCGTGGCACGCCCGGTTTTTCCGGTGCCGACCTCGCCAATCTGGTCAATGAAGCTGCGCTGATCGCCGCCAACCGCAACAAGCGCACGGTCGATATGCAGGATTTCGAGGATGCCAAGGACAAGATATTCATGGGTCCGGAACGCCGCTCCATGGTCATGCGTGAGGAAGAGCGTCGCAATACGGCCTACCATGAGTCCGGCCATGCCGTTGTCGCCAAGTTGCTGCCCAAGGCAGACCCGGTTCATAAGGTCACCATCATGCCGCGTGGCTGGGCTCTTGGCCTGACCTGGCAGTTGCCGGAGTTCGACCGGATTAGCAGCTATCGTGACAAGATGTTGGAGGAAATCTCTATCCTGTTCGGCGGCCGTATCGCTGAAGAGATCTTCATGAACCAGATGTCGACCGGCGCTTCCAACGACTTTGAACGCGCCACCAAGCTGGCGCGCGACATGGTGACGCGCTACGGTATGTCTGACAGCATGGGTACCATGGTTTATGTCGATAACGACCAGGATTCTTTCTTTGGCCGCATGTCGTCGAGAACGGTGTCCGAGGCTACTCAGCAAAAGGTCGATGCCGAAGTACGCCGTATCCTGGACGAGCAATACAACCTTGCACGCAAACTACTGGAAGAAAATCGCGACAAGGTTGAAGCCATGGCAGCAGCCCTGCTGGAATGGGAAACCATTGATGCAGAGCAGATCAACGACATCATGGAAGGCAAACCGCCACGTGCGCCCAAGCCGACGCAGACGACGACCAAGCCCAAGTCCGACAGTAGCGGCTCGGCCGGTTCGAGTGCCGAGTCTGTCCCACCGGAACCGCAGCCAACAGCCAAGACCTGATCCGTATCTTTTAATAATCAGATTCAAACAGAGCCACATCCATTTCCGTCGCCAGTATCAACCATACTGGCCGCCGTGAGATGGATGTGGCTTAATTACGCCATGACACCAACTGAGAAACCATCCGACCTTTTCCTTTGCGGTAAATATCAACTCGATCTTACAAAACCTCGTGTGATGGGTATCGTCAATGTCACGCCGGATTCGTTTTCCGATGGCGGCAAGTACGACACGACGGAGAAAGCGGTCGAACATGGCCTGCAACTGGTGGCCGAGGGCGCTGATATCCTCGATATCGGCGGGGAATCTACTCGTCCGGGAGCGATGCCGGTCAGTCTGCAGGATGAGCTGGCCAGAGTTGTGCCGGTGATCGAGCAACTTTCCAAAGTTGCCGGTGTGCCGCTATCCATAGACACTTACAAACCTGAAGTCATGCGGGCCGCCATCGCGGCTGGCGCCGATATCGTCAATGATGTGCGTGCCTTGCAGGAGCCGGGCGCGCTGGAAATCGTAGCGGCCAGCCGTGCCGGCGTCTGTTTGATGCACATGCAGGGCATGCCACAGAACATGCAGGCCGACCCGCAGTATGAGGATGTGGTTCAGGAGGTAAATGACTTTCTGCAGCAGCGGCTGTCGGCAGCGCAAGCTGCAGGGATTGCACCAGAGCGGGTCGTGCTTGATCCGGGTTTTGGTTTTGGCAAAAGGACGGAACACAATCTGCAGTTGCTGCGACAACTGGACAAGACGCTGGCCATAGGTCGCCCCTTGCTGGTTGGCCTGTCACGCAAATCCGTGCTGGGGCAGATCACCGGCGGCGATGTCTCTGTGCGCCTGCATGCCAGTCTGGCGGCTTCGGTGATATCGGTCACGAAAGGCGCTAGAATTGTGCGGGTACACGATGTCAAAGCCACGGTGGATGCGTTGAAAGTGGTTGCGGCCATATTATAAAAATCAGGGTTGAAGATAAAAATGACGAGAAGATATTTTGGAACCGATGGTGTGCGTGGCCGTGTAGGCGAAGCGCCGATAACGCCGGATTTTGTCATGCGACTGGGTTATGCCGCAGGACGGGTGTTGGCAAGCCATGAAAGCCATCAGCACAAGGGCACGCGGCCTACCGTGTTGATCGGCAAGGACACACGCATCTCCGGCTATATGCTGGAGGCGGCACTGGAATCCGGTCTGGCAGCAGCCGGTGTCGATGTCATGTTGACCGGCCCGATGCCGACACCGGCCGTGGCCTATCTGACCCGTGCACTGCGTGCGCAGGTTGGCATCGTTATCACCGCCTCGCATAATCCGTTCGAGGACAATGGCATCAAGTTCTTCTCGGCAGAAGGCACCAAGCTGCCGGACGAAGTCGAGCGCGAAATTGAAGCCGAACTGGACAAGCCCATGCAGGTCGTGGCTTCCGCACAACTTGGCAAGGCACGGCGTATCGATGATGCAGCCGGTCGTTATATCGAGTTCTGCAAGGGTTCGTTCCCCAATGCGATGGACCTGCGCGGTTTGAAGATCGTGCTCGATTGTGCACATGGCGCCACTTATCATGTGGCCCCCTCAGTGTTTCACGAGTTGGGCGCCGAGGTGGTGGTCATCGGCAATCAGCCGGATGGCCTCAACATCAACCTCGACTGCGGCTCCACCCATACGGCGGCGATCTGCAAGACGGTCGTCCAGCATCAGGCCGACCTCGGCATCGCTTTCGACGGTGACGGCGATCGCGTGCTGATGGTCGATAATAGCGGCAAGCTGCTGGATGGCGATCAGCTGCTTTACATCATCGCCATGCACAGAAAGCAGCGCGGCAAGCTGGAAGGTGGCGTGGTTGGTACGCTGATGACCAATCTGGCGCTGGAACATGCCCTGGACAGAGCGGATATCCCGTTTGCGCGGGCCAAGGTCGGCGACCGTTATGTACTGGAACTGCTCAGTCAACATGGCTGGCAATTGGGTGGCGAGAACTCCGGCCATATTCTGGCACTGGACAAACATAGCAGCGGCGACGGCATTATTGCTGCGTTGCAGGTATTGCAGGCAGTGATTGCCAGCGGCAAGACACTGGCTCAACTGGGTAATGAATTGACGCTCTATCCGCAGGTGCTGATCAATGTGACAGTGAAACAGCGCATCAATTTCGATGCCAATCAGGTACTGCAGGATGCAGTGACAGCCGGTGAAACCGAATTGGATGGCAAGGGCCGGGTGTTGCTGCGTGCCTCCGGTACCGAGCCGAAGATCCGTGTCATGGTGGAAGGCGAGTCAGCCGCACAAGTGCAGAAACTGGCGGAACAGATCGCTGATGTGGTGCGGCGGATAGCGGCTTAGCGGCCAAATATCCGGATATTGCCAGCCCCGATATGCTTGGCTTGATACATGGCCTGATCGGCCAGGTTGATAAGCGTATCCGCTTTGCTGCCATGATCCGGATAGAGGCTGACGCCTATACTGGCTGAAATATGGAGGGTGTGGCCTTCCAGTACAAAAGGCTGTTCGAGTTGCCGGATGATTTTTCTGGCGACTTTTACCAGGTCGTTCACTTCGGCCACCTCGGGTAACAGTACCAGAAACTCATCGCCGCCATAACGACAGCTGGTGTCCGAGTCACGCAGACTCTGCGTTATGCGTTTGCCGACGGATTGCAGCAAGAGGTCGCCGGCTCTGTGGCCATAGTTATCATTCACTGGTTTGAAGTGATCAAGGTCGATGAACAGCAGTGCAAAATGTTGATGCTTGCGGCGCGAGGTGCGGATGGTGTTTTCCAGGATTTCATAGAAACTGCTGCGATTCAGCAACCCGGTCAGTGC
>JAEWTK010000051.1 GCA_023459535.1 Pseudomonadota bacterium | reverse complement strand
GGCTGAACGGCTTGGTGACGTAGTCGTCGGCTCCCACTTCCAGCCCGCGCACCTTGTCGGCTTCTTCGCCGCGAGCGGTCAGCATGATGATGGGAATGGCCTTGGTCAGTTCGTCGCCTTTAAGCTTGCGGGCGAATTCGATGCCGCTCATGCCGGGCAGCATCCAGTCCATAATGATGAGGTCCGGCAGCGTTTCGCGCATCAGCAGTTGCGCCTGTTCCACGCTGAGGGCGCGCAGGGCGTTGTGTCCCGCCTGCGTCAGGTTGAGCGTCAGCAGTTCCTGGATTGCCGGTTCGTCTTCAACGACCAGAATGTTCGCTGGCATGGTGTAAGCCTCCTTTAGCTATGGCTTTGTCGATGGACGCCACTATATGACGTCAATGTGACATATTTATGACAATCCATAAAGACGTGATGCATTTGCCATTTTCCCGGTTTTGTATGACTATTCAGGACGACAGCCTGCCTGACGGGCTGCATAAAAAATGATTAAAAGTCATGCATAAATAACAGCCGGTAGCCCCTCATGCCGGCAAAACACTTGGAGAGATGAATGGCGGATTTCTTTTCTAAAGAGCGCATCATTGCGCCCCCCGGTTTCAACCGTTGGCTGGTGCCCCCGGCGGCATTGGCGATACACCTGTCGATCGGCATGGCCTACGGTTTCAGCGTCTTCTGGCTGCCTCTGTCGAGGGCGGTCGGTATCGACGCGCCGCTGGCTTGCGGTGAGGAAGTCGGTTTCTTTGCCCGGCTTTTTGTCACCGATTGCGACTGGAAGGTCAGCGACCTGGGCTGGATGTTCACGCTGTTCTTCGTACTTCTCGGCGCCTCCGCTGCGGTGTTCGGTCACTGGCTGGAACATGCCGGCCCGCGCAAGGCCGGCGCCGTCGCCGCCGTCTGCTGGGGCGGCGGTCTCTTGTTGAGCGCGCTCGGTGTCTATACCCACCAGCTCTGGCTCATGCTGATCGGTTCCGGCGTCATCGGCGGCATCGGTCTCGGTCTCGGTTATATCTCGCCGGTGTCGACATTGATCAAATGGTTCCCGGACCGGCGCGGCATGGCGACCGGCATGGCGATCATGGGTTTCGGCGGTGGTGCCATGATCGGCGCACCGCTGGCCAATACGCTGATGAACTACTTCGCCACCCCGACTTCGGTCGGTGTCTGGGAGACCTTCGCCGTCATGGGCGTGTTGTATTTCATCGCCATGATGATAGGCGCGCTCGGTTACCGCGTGCCGCCTTCCGGCTGGAAACCCGAAGGCTGGACACCGCCGGCGAGCAACGGCAACGCCATGATCACCAATCGCCATGTGCATGTGAATGAAGCGCACAAGACGCCGCAGTTCTGGCTGCTTTGGTCGGTGCTCTGTCTCAACGTCAGTGCCGGTATCGGCGTCATCGGCATGGCTTCGCCGATGTTGCAGGAGGTATTCGGCGGGGCCCTGATCGGTGTCGAGGGCAAGCTGAGCGAGTTGTCGGCCGAGCATCTGGTGCAGGTGGCGGCGATCGGTGCCGGTTTTGCCGGGCTGCTGTCTTTTTTCAACATTCTCGGCCGTATCGGTTGGGCTTCTTCTTCCGATTACCTCGGCCGCAAGTTGACCTATGTCATCTTCTTCGCGCTCGGTTTCGTGCTCTATGTCTCTTCGCCGTGGGCCGGCAGTGTCGGTAGCGTGGCGTTGTTCGCCGGTATCTTCTGTATCATCCTGTCCATGTATGGCGGCGGCTTCGCCACCATACCGGCTTATCTGGCAGATATCTTCGGCACGCAGCATGTCGGTGCCATCCACGGCCGCCTGCTGACCGCCTGGGCAACGGCGGGCGTGCTGGGCCCGGTGATCGTCAACTACATGCGCGATTACCAGCTGGATCAGGGCGTTCCGGCGAACGAGGCCTACAACATCATCATGTATATGCTGGCAGCCCTGTTGCTGGTTGGCCTCGTCTGCAATCTGCTGGTGCGCCCGGTCGCCGAGAAGCACTATATGACCGAAGCTGAACTCGAGGCCGAACGTAAACTGTCGCATGACAAGTCGGTGGCTGCGGAAGCCGCCAGTCAGAACGGCAAGGCGCAGAGTCACCCGATTCTGGCAACGGTCGCCTGGATTGCTGTCGGCATTCCGATCGCCTATGGTGTTTGGAGCACACTGCAAAAAGCCTGGATCCTTTTCCACTAGGCGGATCGCTGAATCGCATGCAGCGTTGTGCCTGGCCGAAAACACCGCTGGATATCGAGTATCACGATGTCGAGTGGGGTGTGCCGGTGCATGATGAGCGCAAGCTGTTCGAGTTTCTGGTGCTGGAAGGTGCGCAGGCGGGCCTGAGCTGGCAGACCATTCTGCAGAAGCGGCCGCGCTATCGCGAGGTGTTTGACGGCTTCGATCCGGCTAGGGTCGCACTCTATGATGACGCCAAGGTGGCGGCATTGCTGGCGGATGCGGGTATCGTTCGTAACCGTTTGAAAATTGCCGCCGCCATCAATAATGCGCAGCGATTTCTGCAGGTGCAGTCCGCGTTCGGCAGCTTCGATGCCTACCTCTGGCGGTTTGTCGATGGCCGCCCCATCATCAATCATTGGCGCGCTCACAGCGAGGTGCCGGCAAAAACGCCGGTCTCCGACGCTTTATCGCAAGACTTGGTCAAACGCGGTTTCAAGTTTGTCGGTTCCACCATCTGCTACGCCATGATGCAGGCCATCGGCATGGTCAATGACCATACGGTGGATTGTTATCGCCATGCCGAACTTGCCGCCCTTTCCGGGCACGCGTCCGGCAATTAAAGCAGCAATAAGCGTTTGATTATTTTATAATCCGGTATTTCCAATCTGCGCGCCTGCATTTGCGGCGCGTGTCCAAGTTCGAGGTTCATGTGAAAGAAATTGAAATTAATACGGATGGCCGGGGATTGCGTATCGGTATCGTGTTGTCCCGCTTCAACAGTGATATCGGTGATGGCCTGTTGTCCGCCTGCAAGGCCGAACTGAGCAAGCTCGGCGTTGCCGACGAGAATATCACGGTCGCCACCGTGCCCGGCGCGCTGGAGACTCCGCTGGTGCTGCATCACATGGCGGATAGCCAGCAATATGATGCATTGATCGCGTTGGGCGCCATCATTCGTGGCGAGACCTATCACTTTGAAGTGGTGGCCAACGAGTCGGCACGTGGTATCTCGGAAGTACAGATGAACACCGGCATTCCAGTCGCCAATGCCGTCCTGACTACCGAGGATGACGATCAGGCGCTGGCGCGCATGTCGATCAAGGGGGCTGAAGCGGCCGCTGTCGCGATCGAGATGGTCAATCTGTTGAGAGCGCTATGAGTGCAGCCGAGAACAAGCCGTCAACGGCCAAGCTGACCAAGCCGGGAAAGAATCGCCGCAAGTCCCGTGAGCTGGCGCTGAAAGGCATTTATCAGGGGTTGATGAATCAGTCCGAAGTACGCAAGATCATCCGCGATATGGCGGATGATGTGGATTTTCATCGGGCAGATGAAGCGTTCTTCCGTCAGTTGATCGAGGGCGTGGCTGAGCATATGCAGGAATTGGAAGGCCGTATCGCAGTGTACGTCGATCGCCAGGTGGCGGAATTAAGTCCGGTCGAGCATGCGATTCTGTGCCTATCTGCCTATGAGTTGATTTACGACCCGACGATTCCTTACCGTGTCGCCATCAACGAAGGCGTCGAGCTGGCGAAAATATACGGCGGCATTGATGGACATAAATACGTCAATGGCGTGCTGGACAAGCTGGCAGCTGAAGCACGGCCGCATGAGGTGACTCAGCGCAGATAGTTTTCCCCAAGTGTGGCGACAATTATGGTCATATTGCGCTGCACTTGGCCGCTATTCTTTGTGCATGACTTCTTTTTGAAAAAAATCGCGTGTAATATCAGTCCTGTAGACTCAAAAGATAAACAATAATCACCGCTGCGCATAAAAAGAGGGAGAGCAGGGTTGAAAAAGTCTTTCTGGAAATCCGATTGGTTTGCCGGGCTCGTTATTTCGCTGCTTTTTCTGCTGGCAGGCGGCAGTGCCATGCTGCAGAGCCTCGAGCGCATCGCTTATGATTGGGGCGTACGGGCAAGCAGCCGCGATGCCGGTGACCTGATTTCCATCATCGCAATCGATGAACAGAGTATCGCCAATATAGGTCGCTGGCCCTGGTCACGCAATGTGCATGCTGAAATGACCGACCTGCTGGCAAAGGCGGAAGCCAAGGTCATCGGCAATACGATTTTTTTCATCGAACCGCAGATCGATCCCGGTCTCGCACATATCAATAAGATTTC
>JAEWTK010000050.1 GCA_023459535.1 Pseudomonadota bacterium | reverse complement strand
CATCAGCAGTGCGCCGGACACGGCAGCAATCACGCCACGTAGTTTTGCTTGTTTCATTCGTCATACTCCTGGTTAAAAAATCGTTGGGTTGAAATTCAACACGGGAGCGATTCTGCGAAACTTGTGTGACAGATTGATGACGCAAAATGAAAAAGCGCATGGATTGTTGTAAAAAAACAACAATCCATGCGCCTATCAAACCAGCCTTACTCAAATTCAGTGCATTGATTTAACGATAAAAAATCATCTCCTCTAGCTAAAGCCCAGTAAGAATCAGATTCCGTTCTGCAATGTTACTCAAATTATTTTGCAATCCAGACAATTCTATTTTGAACCCTGAGATAGACGGGAAACGCCCAATTTATCCATGGAGTTTTCCTTGGTATTGATGGAGCCGATGTCACCGGAAAGCTCGCCACCTTCTTCAATATAGATTTTGCCATAGCGAATCTTGCCGCTGACGCGACCAGTGGAGTGAATAATGAGTTGACTGCGCGCAGTCAATTCACCATCAAAACTACCGTAGATCTCAGCGACATCAATGCCCACCTTACCGGAGAACGAACCATTGGAGGTAATCTGAATCACGCGGCTATCCATGGTGGCTTCGACCCTGCCCTCTACCACCAGCGTGTCACAATCCTGGATCTCTGCACCCTTCAGTTTGACATCCGGGCCGACAATCAGGCGACTTCCGCCTTGATCCGCTTTTACGTTCTCCACTGACGAAGTAGCCGGTTTGGTTTCGCTAGCAGAAGCTGCGCTGGATGGGGAAGTCGCCGACTCCATTGCCGCCAGTTGTCCGGGAGACAGGGAAGAAGGTTTACCTTGCGCATTCCTGGCCTGCGAATTCAATTTGTCCTGTGCGTTCATCTGACTTAATGAACTGAGCACGGGCGGACGTGGTTCTTCGGTTTGGTTGCGACGACTGAAAAGACCTTGCTTGTTTAACATACTAACCTCTCTGAATAATTGAATATCGGCGGCGAATGCGCTTCCCTGAACCATATAGCAACGCTTGTGCCGTTATTAAATAATTCATACCATTCAAATAGATAGAAAATCTTCTCAAGAAAACAAAGGCCTGAAAACAGAAAAACCGTCGTTATGAGGCGACGGTTTTTCTGACATTACGGCTAACTTTATGATTTCAGGCGCTTTTCTGCGTCGTTAAATGCAGACGTCTATGATTGGTGCTCCGGTCGCATATGCGGGAACAAAATCACATCGCGAATGCTTGGACTGTCCGTCAGCAACATGACCAGACGGTCGATACCGATACCGCAACCACCAGTCGGTGGCATGCCGTATTCCAGCGCACGGATAAAATCGGCATCGTAATACATGGCCTCATTATCCCCCGCCTCTTTTGCCGCCACCTGTGCGTGGAAGCGTGCGGCCTGATCCTCGGCATCATTCAACTCGGAGAAGCCATTGGCAATTTCGCGGCCGGTGACAAACAACTCGAACCGTTCGGTGATTTCCGGATCCTTGTCGGATGCACGCGCCAGTGGCGAAACCTCAACCGGATAATCGATGATATAGGTCGGATTCCACAATTGTGCTTCGGCCGTTTCCTCGAACAGTGCCAATTGCAGTGCGCCCAGACCGGCATGATCGAATGGCTTGACGCCAAACTTCAGGAGCTCCACACGCAGGAACGCATCGTCATGCAACTGTTCCAGCGTATATTGCGGCGCATATTTCTGGATGGCACCGACGATAGTCAGGCGTTCGAACGGTTTGCTCAGGTCCAGTTCACGGCCCTGATACTGCACGACGGCAGAACCGCAGGCTGCAATAGCCGCAGCACGGATGCAGCGCTCAGTAAAATCCATCAACCATAGATAATCGGTATAGGCGGCGTAGAACTCCATCATCGTGAATTCCGGATTATGGCGTACGCTCAAACCCTCGTTACGGAAATTACGGTTAATCTCGAACACGCGCTCGAAACCGCCCACGACCAGACGTTTCAGGTAAAGCTCAGGGGCGATACGCATATACATCTGCATATCCAGCGCATTGTGGTGCGTGATGAAAGGCTTGGCCGAAGCGCCGCCGGGAATCGGGTGCAACATCGGGGTTTCAACTTCAAGAAACTGGTTTTCCAGCATGAAGGCACGAATCTCGGACACCACCTTGCTGCGGGCGATAAAGGTAGCGCGTGTTTCCTCGGAAACGATCAAATCCACATAGCGCTGGCGATACTTGGCTTCCTGATCCTGCAAACCATGGAATTTTTCCGGCAATGGGCGCAGCGACTTGGTCAGCAGTTGCAACCTGGACACCTTGACGGAAAGTTCACCGGTCTTGGTTTTGAATAGCACGCCTTCGGCGGCAAGGATGTCGCCCATATCCCATTTCTTGAATGCATCATAAAGCTCTTCGCCAATATTCTCTCTGGAGATGAACAGCTGGATACGACCGCTGCTATCCTGCACAGTGGCAAAACTGGCCTTGCCCATCACGCGCTTCAGCATCATGCGACCGGCGATGCTGACCTCGACCGCCTTTGGCTCCAGCACTTCATTGTCGAAACCGCCGAACTCGGCATGCAGGACCGAAGCCTGGTAATCCGGCTTGAAGTCGTTAGGGAAAGCCGCTGCGCCATTGGCTTTGGCGGCTTCACGGATCGCCTTCAGTTTTTCGCGACGTTCCGCAATCACGTGGTTCTCGTCAACGACTGGTAAATTCTCTTGCTCGCTCACCGCTACACTCCCTGCTTCAAACTCTCGGATATAAATGGATCAAGGTCGCCATCCAGCACGCCCTGGGTATTACCTATTTCAACATTGGTACGCAGATCCTTGATGCGCGACTGGTCCAGCACATAGCTGCGGATCTGGTGGCCCCAGCCGATATCGGTCTTGGCGTCTTCCAGCGCCTGCTTTTCCTCATTGCGCTTGCGCAGCTCGAACTCGTACAAGCGCGCCTTCAGCATGGTCATCGCCTCATCCTTGTTGCGATGCTGCGAACGGTCGTTCTGGCAGGCGACGACGATGCCGGTCGGCTCGTGCGTGATACGCACGGCGGAATCAGTCTTGTTGATGTGCTGACCACCGGCACCGGATGCACGATAGGTATCGATGCGCAGATCGGCCGGATTAATGATGACTTCGATCGAATCGTCCACTTCCGGATAGACGGAAACACTGGCGAAAGAAGTATGTCGGCGATTGCCAGAATCGAACGGAGATTTGCGCACCAGCCGGTGTACGCCCGATTCGGTACGCAAATAACCATAGGCATAATCACCTGACACCTTGAGCGAAGCGCCCTTGATGCCGGCGGTATCGCCTTCTGTCACTTCCAGCACCTCCACTTTGAAGCCGCGTCGTTCGCAATAGCGCAGATACATACGCAGCAACATGGAAGCCCAATCCTGCGCCTCGGTACCACCGGAGCCGGACTGGATATCGATGAAGCAGTTATTGCTGTCCATCTCGTTGGAGAACATGCGGCGAAATTCCATGTCCTCAACTATGTGTTCCAGTTCGAGACTGTCTGCTTCTACGCTGAGCAAGGTCTCGTCATCGTTCTCTTCACGCGCCATCTCGAACAGGTCGCGTCCATCGCGCAGACCTTGCTCGATTTTCAGAAGATTGTTAATGACGAATTCGAGTTCGCGTCTTTCCTTGCCCAACTTCTGCGAACGCTCATTGTCGTTCCAGATATTGGGGTCTTCCAGCAGCAGGCTGACTTCCTGCAAACGCTGTTGCCTGGTTTCGAAGTCAAAGATACCCCCGTAGTGCCTGACTGCGCTCCGCAAGGTCTTCAAGACGATGGCTGATCTGATTGAGGTGCTCTGCTTCCATACTGATTCTATTTTTCCGATGATACTGGTTGAATGTGATTGATTTTAAAAGCCGTAATTATACATTAAGCTTGCATCGCAGCTGCCTGCCTCTTATAGAGATGAGTTCATTTATGAAAAGCCGGCGATGCCTTTGTTAAAATGCACATTCACTCAACACATCGAGGCTTACATGCGATTCGATTCGATTCAAACCAGATACGCCACTGCCAAGTGGCTTCAAGCGCTCTCCATCATGTTGCTGGCAGCTGGCATCAGTGCCTGCTCGGAAGACAAGGGCGCTTCTTTCCTTGTGCGGATTGATGGATCCAGCACGGTTTTCCCGATCACGGAAGCGGTTGCGGAAGAATTCCAGCTGGCAAAAAAGATCAGAACGACGGTAGGGATCTCCGGCACCGGTGGCGGCTTCAAGAAGTTCTGCCGTGGCGAAGTCGACATCACCCAAGCGTCTCGTCCCATCCTGCACAAGGAAATGGAAGCCTGCAAGACAGCCGGCATCGAATACATCGAGCTGCCGATTGCCTATGATGCGCTGACCGTGGTCATCAATCCCGACAATGACTTCATTACCAGCATGGCCGTCGATGAACTCCGAACCATGTGGGAACCGGCGGCACAAAATGTCATCACCAACTGGAATCAGGTCAACCCTGCCTGGCCGGACAGGCCGCTACGACTTTACGGCGCTGGCTCCGACTCCGGGACTTTCGACTACTTTACGGAAGCGATCATGGGCAAGGCCAAATCCAGCCGCGGCGACTTTACTGCATCCGAGGATGACAATGTCATCGTGCGGGGCGTGAGCGGCGACCTCGGCGCTATCGGTTACTTCGGCTTTGCCTATTTTGCCGAGAATCAGGAAGCCATCAAGGCGATACCCATCGTCGCCAAGGCGGGCGG
>JAEWTK010000049.1 GCA_023459535.1 Pseudomonadota bacterium | reverse complement strand
GCTGTACCCGGCGTGGATGGCGGCTTGCGGAGAGACTCCGGCATGCAGTTCCTCGCGGATGCGCTCGTTGATCAGCACGTTGGCGTCAATCGCCATACCCAGGGTCAGGGCGACCGCTGCCAGGCCCGGTAGAGTCAGTGTTGCCTGCAACATGGACAGGACGGCAACCAGCAGCAGAAGGTTGATGCCGAGCGCCAGCACGGAAACGGTGCCGAACAGCATGTAATAGGCGATCATGAAAACCGCAATGGCGGCGAAACCCCACAGCACGGAATTCATGCCGCGTGCGATGTTTTCCTCACCCATGCTGGGGCCGACCGTACGTTCTTCGACGATTTCCATCGGTGCCGCCAGTGCGCCTGCACGCAGCAGCAGGGCGACATCGGTGGCCTCCTTGATATTGGCCATGCCGGAGATCTGCACGCGGCCGCCACCGATTTCCTCACGAATGACGGGGGCGGTGATGACTTCCGCTTCGCCCTTTTCAATCAGCAGGATAGCCATGCGTTTGCCGACGTTTTCACGGGTGACTTGCTTGAAGATACCGGCGCCGCGACCGTCCAGCGTGACATGGACCACGGATTCACCAGACTGTTGGTCCAGGCCGGGGCCTGCATCGGTGATGTAATCGCCGGTCAGTACGACGTTCTTTTTGACGAGCAGTGGCTGGCCGTTGCGATCGACAAAGAATTCGGTACCGAACGGTACTTGGCCCTTGGATGCGTTGTCCAGGGTCACGGCATCGCTCTTTTCTTCATCCACCATGCGGATTTCCAGCGTTGCCGTGCGACCGAGAATTTCCTTGGCCTTGGCAGTATCCTGGACGCCCGGCAGTTGGACGACAACGCGGTTGGCGCCCTGTTGCTGAATGATCGGTTCAGCGACCCCCAGCTCATTGATACGGTTATGTAATGTCTGAATGTTCTGCTTAAGGGCGAAATCCTGAATACGCTTCTGGGCAACAGCACTCAGTGAAGCGCTGAGGATAATTTCATTGCCTGCGCTGGTTTCCTTGACCGTCAGATCGGCATAATCGCGACTGATGATGCGTTCCGCCTTTTTCGCTTCTTCAGCCTGATTGAAGCGAATTTGTACGGTCTGCCCTTCGCGGGAAATACCCAGGTAGTTGATCTTGTCCTTGCGGAAAGCGCTGCGGAAGTCGCCGACATAGCGTTCGGCGGCTTGCGTCAGTGCCGAATCCATGTCCACTTCCAGCAGGAAATGCACGCCGCCACGCAGATCCAGACCCAAGT
The DNA here is from genome assembly GCA_023459535.1 of Pseudomonadota bacterium. Taxonomy (GTDB): domain Bacteria; phylum Pseudomonadota; class Gammaproteobacteria; order Burkholderiales; family Methylophilaceae; genus UBA6140. The sequence continues at coordinate 1,401 of JAEWTK010000049.1, read as the reverse complement.
ACATGGGCAATGCGCCGATACTGTTGAGCCAGGCAGGTGATTGCGATAGCAGGTTGAGTGCGACGATGTAATCGCTGCCCAGCATCTGGTTCAGTACGTCTCTTGCCCGGATCTGGCTGTCAGGATTGGCGAACCGCACCTTGATGCCGCTTTCATCGAGGAAGATGGCATCATAGGCCACGCCTTCCTGCTTCAAGCCGGTTTCGACACGCTCCAGCAATTCGGTGTCGATTTTCAGGTGGCTCTTGGATGTGCTGATTTGCACAGCCGGAGATTCGCCGAAAACATTGGGCAAAGAATAAACGATCGCCACGATCAGAGAGATGGCGACCAGCAGGTTTTTCCATAAGGGGTAACGGTTCATGATGCGACTCGTGTGGGTTCCAAATTAGAACAGCAGGGCTGGAATGTTGGTGATGGATGGTGAAAGGGGCACAAATGTGCCCCAAACCTTATAACGCCTTGATTGTGCCCTTGGGCAGCAGGGTTTGCACTGCGTGCTTCTGTACGTGGATATTGATTTCAGGTGCGATTTCCACATCAACAAAATCATCCGTCACTTTGGTGATTTTGCCGATGATGCCGCCGGCAACCGCTACTTCATCGCCTTTTTGCAAGGCAGCGACCATGGCGCGGTGCTGTTTTGCCTGCTTCATTTGAGGACGGATCAGCATGAACCAGAACAGTACGAAAATGACGATGAGCGGAAGGAAGCTGGTCCAGTCAGGAGCGGCAGCAGCTGCATCGGCAGCAAAAGCGGAACTAATCAACACGGTAAACCTTTCTCAAATGCACTGATTACAAAATGAATGCCAGTAAAACAATCGCAAAATTCTAGCATAGACTATTGCGCTGGCGCTTGAATTCATCGACAAAGCTGGTGAATGTGCCTTGTTCGATGGCGTTGCGCATGCCGGCCATCAGTTCCTGGTAATAATGCAGGTTGTGGATGGTGTTGAGGCGTGCGCCAAGAATCTCGCCCAGTCGGTAAAGATGATGCAGGTAGCCGCGCGTGAAGTTGCGGCAGGTATAGCAAGCGCAGTCGGGGTCCAGCGGGCCGGTATCGCTGCGGTAGCGGGCATTCTTGATCTTGATGTCTCCATGGCGGGTGAACAGCCAGCCGTTGCGTGCGTTACGGGTCGGCATCACGCAGTCGAACATGTCGATGCCTTCTGCCACGGCGGCGACCAGGTCCTCCGGCGTGCCGACGCCCATCAGGTAGCGCGGCTTGTCTTTCGGCATCTGCGGCGCCGTGTGGGCCAGGATACGCAGCATGTCTTCCTTCGGTTCACCGACTGACAGGCCGCCGATGGCGTAACCATCAAAACCAATATCGACCAGGCCGTTGAGTGAGACATCGCGCAGGTCTTCATGCATGCCGCCCTGCACGATGCCGAACAA
>JAEWTK010000048.1 GCA_023459535.1 Pseudomonadota bacterium | reverse complement strand
TCTCCGACCTGCGCGATGAATCGGATAAATCCGGTATGCGCGTGGTGATCGAGTTGAAACGCGGCGAAGTGCCCGAGGTCATCCTCAACAATCTGTACAAGCAGACCCAGTTGCAGGACACCTTCGGCATGAACATGGTGGCGCTGCTGGATGGCCAGCCACGGCTGTTGAATCTGAAGCAGATGCTGGAAGCTTTCCTGCGTCATCGTCGTGAGGTCGTCACACGCCGTACCGTGTTCGAATTGCGCAAGGCCCGTGAGCGCGGCCATGTGCTGGAAGGTCTAGCCGTGGCGCTGGCGAATGTCGACGAGATGATCGCCATCATCAAGGCGGCGCCTACGCCACCTGACGCCAAGCGTGAGCTGATGCTCCGTAGCTGGACTTCGCCGGTAGTGGAAGAGATGCTGAAACGCGCAGCTTCCGATGCCTCGCGTCCCGAAGGCCTGTCGGTCGACTTCGGCTTGACTCCCAAAGGTTATCGTCTGTCCGATGTGCAGGCGCAGGAAATCCTGCAGATGCGTCTGCAACGCCTGACCGGACTCGAACAGGACAAGATTGTCAATGAATATAAGGAGGTGATGGATGTCATCACCGATTTGCTGGACATTCTGGCCAGAGCCGAGCGTGTGACGGAAATCATCGTGCAGGAGCTTTCCGCCATCCGTCAGCAGTTCGGCGACAAGCGCCGCAGCGAGATCGTGCAGAATACGCAGGATCTTTCACTGGAAGACCTGATTACGCCGCAGGATGTCGTCGTAACCTTGTCGCACACTGGTTACGTCAAATCCCAGCCGTTGGATGAATATCGTGCTCAACGCCGCGGCGGTCGCGGCAAACAGGCGGCAGGCACCAAGGAAGACGACTTCATCGACAAGATGTTCGTCGCCAATACACACGACTATATCCTCTGTTTCTCCAGCCGCGGTCGCGTCTACTGGCTCAAGGTTTACGAAGTTCCGCAGGGTGGTCGCGCCAGCCGTGGCAAGCCTATCGTCAACCTGTTCCCGCTGGAAGAGGGTGAGAAGATCAATGCCATTCTCTCGGTCAAGGAGTTCGATGAGAACCGCTATGTCTTCATGGCCACCGCCGCCGGCACGGTCAAGAAAACCTCACTGGTCGAATTCTCCAACCCGCGCAAATCCGGCATCATCGCCATCAATCTGGACGAAGGTGATTTCCTCATCGGGGCCGAGATCACGCATGGTGAAAATGATATCGTGCTGGTATCCGATGGCGGCAAGGCCGTCTGGTTCGACGAGGAGCATGTACGTCCGATGGGTCGTGCAACCCGAGGTGTGCGTGGCATGAAATTACCAGCCAAGCAGCAGGTGATTTCGCTGCTGATTGCGCAGAATGAAGAAGAAACCCTTTTGGTGGCTACCGAAAATGGTTACGGTAAACGCACCGTGTTGAAGGAGTTCCGCCACTCAGGTCGTGGTACCCAGGGTGTCAAGGCGATCGCAACCAGCGAACGCAACGGCACTGTGGTGGCAGCAAGACTGGTCAATGATGAAGACGAGATCATGCTGATTACCACCGGTGGCGTGCTGATTCGCACCCGCGTCAAGGAGATCCGTGAGCTGGGACGCGCGACACAGGGTGTGACCCTTATTAATCTGGGTGCCGGCGAGAAACTCTCGGGCCTGGAAAAGATCGTGGAAACCGATGACGAGTCCGAAGCCTGATCCCATGAGTCCGGTCTATAACTTTTCAGCCGGCCCGGCCGTCCTGCCCAAGGAGGTTTTGACGCAGGCGCGTGAGGAAATGCTGGATTGGCATGGTTCCGGTATGTCGGTCATGGAGATGTCGCACCGCGGCAAGGAGTTCCTGCAGATCGCCAGTGAGGCGGAAGCGGATTTCCGTGAATTGTTGCAGATCCCTGCAAATTACAAGGTGTTGTTCTTGCAGGGTGGCGCGCATCTGCAATTTTCCATGATTCCGCTCAATCTGCTGCGTGGCAGAAGCAAGGCGGATTATGTCAGTACCGGTATCTGGTCGGAAAAGGCCATCGCCGAAGCGGCCAGGTTCTGTAAGGTGAATGTCGCGGCATCCTCCAAGGACAGGAGTTTTACCTATGCCCCCGCGCAAAACGAGTGGCAGCTCAGTCCGGACGCAGCCTATGTGCATTACACGTCGAATGAGACCATAGGCGGGGTCGAGATATTCTGGACGCCGGAAACCGGCGATGTGCCGCTGGTCGCCGACATGTCCTCGCATATCCTGTCGCGGCCGATCGATGTGAGCCGTTATGGCCTGATCTATGCCGGTGCGCAGAAGAACATCGGACCAGCCGGACTGACTATCGTCATCGTGCGTGATGACCTCGTGGGGCATGCTGCCGCAGGTACGCCCACTATGCTGGATTACAGGATTCATGCTGATAACGGCTCCATGTACAACACGCCGCCAACCTATGCCATTTATATCGCCGGTCTGGTATTCAAATGGCTGAAAGCGCGCGGCGGTCTGGCGGCCATGGAAAAAACCAATATATTGAAGTCTGCATTGCTTTATGATTATCTCGATGCCTCGGATTTCTATCATTCGCCGGTCGCGGTAGAGAATCGTTCGCGCATGAACATACCGTTTACCCTCAACAAGGCAGGACTGGATGCTGACTTTCTGCAGCAGGCCGGGCAGCATGGTCTGTTGCAGTTGAAAGGGCACAAGCTGGTGGGTGGCATGCGCGCGTCGTTCTACAATGCGATGCCGGTCGAAGGCGTGCAGGCCTTGTTGCAGTTTATGCAGGAATTTGAACAGGCGAATGCCTGATGAGCGTTATGGACGATCAATTAAAAAGCCATCGTGACCGTATTGATGCGATTGACGACCAGCTGCTGAAGCTGGTCAACGAGCGCGCAGAGCATGCGCGCGAGATCGGCGCAATCAAGGGTGAGGGGCCGATCTATCGTCCGGAGCGCGAGGCGCAGGTGCTGCGCAGATTGCTCGATAACAATCATGGTCCGTTGTCGGCAGAGGCGGTTGCAGCCATCTTTCGCAGCGTCATGTCCAATTGCCGTGCGCTGGAAAAAGAATTGAGTGTCGCCTTTCTGGGGCCTTTGGGTACCTTCAGCGAAGAGGCGGCCAACAAACAGTTCGGTGGCCTGACGGCACCGGTGGAATGTGCATCCATCGATGAGGTTTTCCGTATGGTGGAGGCAGGCAAGGTTGATTATGGCGTGGTGCCGGTAGAGAACTCGACCGAAGGTGCCATCGGCAGAACCCTGGATTTGTTGATGATGACCAATGCCCATATCTGCGGTGAAGTGACCTTGCCGGTGCATCACAACCTGTTGAGTAGGCAGAAGGACCTGAAGCAGGTTCGTAAGCTGTATTCGCATGCGCAATCACTGGCGCAATGTCATGAATGGCTGAATCAGCATCTTCAGGATGTTGAACGTCAGGCGGTGGTCAGCAATGCCGAAGCTGCCAGACTGGCGGCAGTGGAACCGGATGCGGCAGCGATCGCCAGCCGCCGGGCAGGCGAGTTGTTCGGACTCAATCTGCTGGCCGGAAATATAGAAGATGATCCGAAGAACACGACGCGTTTCCTGGTGCTGTCCAGTCACGATGTCGCACCTTCAGGCAAGGACAAGACCTCGCTGCTGATGGCGACCAGAAACGTTCCTGGTGCAATTGTCGACTTGCTGGAACCGCTTTCGCGCTATCAGGTCAGCATGACTAAACTGGAATCGCGGCCTTCCAAGGTGGGCGTCTGGGAATATGTGTTTTTTGTCGATATCGAAGGCCATCAGATGGATGCCAATGTGGCAGCGGCCATGGCGGAACTGCAAAAGCGCGCTTCACTGCTCAAGGTGCTGGGCTCATACCCGGTTGCTGTCGTTTAGGTGCTGTTGTTCAGGCGCTGGCGGTTCGGATTGCGGCTACCCAACCAGAGCCGTTAAGTGCCGGTGATATAATTAATCGACCGTAGCGGCTAAATGCCGCATTTTTATTTTTAACAAGTTGCTTAAAGGTGTTCTGTGACTGGATTGTGCGAACTTGCGCCTGATTACATTCGTGCCATTGCCCCTTATCAACCGGGCAAGCCGATATCCGACCTTGCGCGTGAGATGGGTCTCGAGCCGCATCAGATCGTCAAGCTTGCATCCAACGAGAATCCCTTGGGCGCAAGTCCCAAGGCTTATCTGGCAATGCAGGAGGCTTTGGAGGATATCGCGCGTTATCCGGATGGCAGTGGCTTTGCGCTGCGCGATGCCGTTTGCGCAAAGTTCGGCTTGCGACCGGAAGCCCTGATTTTCGGTAACGGCTCCAATGACATTCTGGAATTGGCTGCGCGCGCTTTTCTGACGCCGGGCAGCGAAGCGGTCTATTCACAGCATGCCTTTGCCGTTTATGCGCTGGCGACCCAGGCCGTGGGCGCCAAAGGCGTGACGGTTGGCGCCCGCGATTTCGGTCATGATCTGGAAACTATGCTGGCAGCAGTGACGCCGCAGACACGCATGATCTTTATCGCGAATCCGAATAATCCGACCGGTACCATGTTGCAGAAAACGCTTTTGCTGGATTTCCTGCGCCAGATGCCGGAGCAGGTGCTAGTGGTACTGGACGAAGCCTATGACGAATACATGCCGCCTGAATCAAAGTCGGAAAGTTTCAACTGGCTGGCGGAGTTCCCCAACCTGATTGTTTCGCGCACGTTCTCCAAGGCGTATGGTCTGGCAGGCTTGCGTATTGGTTATGGTGTTGCATCACCCGGCGTAGCGGACATGATGAATCGTGTGCGTCAGCCGTTCAATGTCAACAGTGTGGCGCAGGCGGCTGCAGTGGCCTCATTGAACGATGATGATTTTGTTGAACGCAGCTATGCCCTTAATCGCGCCGGTATGCTGCAATTGACACAAGCCTTCGATACACTGGGCCTCGAATACATCCCTTCGTTCGGCAATTTTGTCAGTGTCCGTGTCGGCGCTGCGGCTGACATCAATCGCAGGCTTCTGGAGCAGGGCGTGATTGTGCGACCTGTTGCCAATTACGGCATGCCTGAATATCTGCGGGTCAGTATCGGATTGTTTGATGAGAATGCCCGCTTCCTGAACGTGCTGGAAAGCATATTGAAGAACAGTAATTAAAATATAACTACAT
>JAEWTK010000047.1 GCA_023459535.1 Pseudomonadota bacterium | reverse complement strand
CCCCTACACCATCAGCGGCAAGGTCGTGCATGGCGACAAAGTGGGTCGAACCTGGGGCTATCCGACGGCAAATATCCATATGTTGCACGATAGGCCGCCGCTTTTCGGGGTCTATGCGGTAAAATTGGAAGGTTTGGCAGAGTCGCCCCTGCCCGGCGTTGCCAGCCTCGGTGTGCGTCCCACCGTAAAACAAGGTGGCAAGCCTACACTGGAAGTACACCTGTTTGATTTTCAACAGGATATTTATGGCAAGCATGTACGCGTGCATTTTCTGCACAAGATCCGTGACGAAATGAAGTTTGCCGATATTGAAACCCTGAAAACCTGGATAGCCAGCGACGCGCAAAAAGCGCGCGAATATTTTAAGTACGCCACATGACTGACGAAAAAAACGCCAAATACAAACTGAATCTACCTGAAACCGCTTTCCCCATGCGTGGCGATCTGGCCAAGCGCGAACCGCAATGGCTGAAGGCCTGGCAGCAGAAAAAGCTGTATGAACGGATTCGCACAGCGCGCAAGGGTGCACCCAAGTTTGTGCTGCACGACGGCCCGCCCTATGCCAATGGCGATATTCATATCGGTCATGCGGTCAACAAGATCCTGAAGGACATCATTATCAAGTCCAAGACGCTGTCGGGCTTCGACGCGCCTTATGTGCCGGGCTGGGATTGTCACGGCCTGCCAATTGAACTGGTGGTGGAAAAGAATCACGGCAAGGACATCGCCCCGGCGAAATTCCGCGAGCTGTGCCGCGATTATGCCAAGCAACAGGTTGAGCGGCAGAAGGCCGATTTCATCCGCCTCGGCGTGCTGGGCGACTGGGAGCATCCCTACCTGACCATGGATTTCAGGACCGAGGCCGACATCATGCGTGCACTCGGCGACATCTATAAAAACGGTTACCTGTATCAGGGCTCCAAGCCTGTGCACTGGTGTGTGGACTGCGGCTCTGCGCTGGCGGAAGCGGAAGTCGAGTACGAAGACAAGAACTCGCCGGCGATCGATGTCGGTTTCAAGTTCGTCGACAAGACCGCGCTGTGTAAGGCATTCGGCGCCGAGGTCAAGGGCGATGCCTATGCCGTCATCTGGACCACGACCCCATGGACATTGCCGGCCAACCAGGCAGTCTGTGTGCATCCGGAGCTGGACTATCAGTTGATTCAGACCGGCAGGGGCTTGCTGGTGCTTGCGGAAGCGCTGGCCGGGAGCACGCTGGCGCGTTATGGCGAAGAAGGCACGAAGGTACTGGCCAGTTGCAAGGGTGCTGCACTTGAACACTTGCAATTGCAACATCCGTTCTATGCACGACAGGTGCCGGTCATCTGCGGCGATCATGTCACGACCGATGCCGGTACCGGTCTGGTGCATACTGCGCCGGCGCACGGTCTGGAAGACTATGCGGTCGGTATGCGTTACAACCTGCCGGTCGATAATCCGGTCGGCGACGACGGCAAGTTCTACAGCCGGGTCGAGTTGTTTGCCGGCATGAGCATTTGGGATGCCAACAAGGCCGTGATCGAGACCCTGCAGGCCGGCGGCAACCTGATGGCTTCGGCACGCTTGAATCACAGCTACCCGCATTGCTGGCGCCACAAGACGCCGGTGATCTTCCGTGCCACCCACCAGTGGTTCATCGGCATGAACGAGCAGGATGCATCAGGCAAGACCTTGCGCGAACATGCCAATCAGGCCGTCGCCAATACCGAGTTCTTCCCGTCATGGGGCCGCGCACGGCTGGAAGCCATGATCAAAAACCGTCCGGACTGGTGCGTATCGCGTCAGCGCAACTGGGGTGTGCCGATGCCGCTGTTCGTTCACAGGGAAACCGGCGAACCGCATCCGCAGACGCTGGAATTGCTGGAAAAGGTCGCGTTGCAGGTCGAGCAGCAGGGCATTGAAGCCTGGTTCTCGCTGGATGGTGCCGCTTTCCTCGCCCAGCATGCGCCGGACAACGCTGCACAATACAAGAAGGTCACCGATACGCTGGATGTCTGGTTCGATTCCGGTGCGACGCATGCCGCAGTATTGAAGCGCCGCGCAGAACTGAAACATCCGGCTGATCTCTATCTCGAAGGCTCCGATCAGCACCGTGGCTGGTTCCAGTCCTCTCTACTGACCGGTTGCGCTATCGACGGTCGTGCGCCCTACGATGCGTTGTTGACCCATGGTTTCGTCGTCGACGGCTCCGGCCACAAGATGAGCAAATCCAAGGGCAACGTCGTCGCGCCGCAAAAGGTCATGGATACCTACGGTGCTGATATCCTGCGCCTGTGGGTGGCTTCGACCGATTACTCCGGTGAGTTGACCATTTCTGACGAGATCCTGAAACGTGTGGCGGAAGGCTATCGCCGTATCCGCAATACCTTGCGCTTCCTGCTCGCTAATCTGGCGGATTTCGATGCGAGCAAGGACTTGCTGCCGGTCGACCAATGGCTGGAAATCGACCGTTACGCGCTGGTGCTGACCCAGGACCTGCAGGGTAGAATTCTTGCCGACTACGACCGCTACGAGTTCCACCTCGCCGTGCAGAAGTTCGTCAGCTTCTGTTCCGAAGACCTCGGCGGCTTCTATCTGGATATCCTCAAGGACCGGCTCTACACCAGCGGTGAGACTTCCCATGCCCGCCGCGCCGCGCAGAGTGCGCTGTATCACATCACGCAGGCCATGATGCGCCTGATGGCGCCCATCCTCAGCTTCACGGCGGACGAGATCTGGCAGACGCTGGGCATGGACGCAGAAGCGACCGTATTCGAGGATGTCTGGTATGAGCTGCCGGTCAATGGTTGGAGCGAGGCTGGAATCGCGCAATGGCAAGCCGTACTTGAAGTGCGAGCGCTCGCCAACAAGGCGATTGAGGAGCAGCGTGCACAGGGCCTTGTCGGCTCGTCCTTGCAGTCCGAGCTGGATATTCACGCATCAGGTGCGACCTATCAGGCGCTTACCCGCTTGGGTGACGACCTGCGTTTTGTGTTGATTGTTTCGCGTGCGACCTTGCATGAGCTGACGGATGGCGATGTGCGCATCAAGGTCACGCCCAGTCCGCATGCCAAGTGCGAACGTTGCTGGCACTACCGCGCCGATGTCGGCGCCGATGCCGCGCATCCGACCATCTGCGGTCGTTGCGTGAGCAACCTGTTCGGTGCAGGTGAAGCCAGAAGCCATGCTTAAGTGGCTGGGACTCAGCGCGATTGTCATCGCGCTCGACCTCTACACCAAGCATCTGGTGCTGCAGGCTTTTGCACTCGGCGAGCATCTCTATATCACCAGCTTTTTCGATCTGGTGCGCTACCACAATGAGGGCGCGGCTTTCAGCTTTCTCGCCGGCGCCGGCGGCTGGCAGCGGTTCTTCTTCAGCGCCATCGCCATCGTCGCATCTGTGGTCATCGTCTATCTGCTGAGAAAGCACAAGACCGAGAAGCTGTTCTGCTTTGCGCTGGCCTTGGTGCTCGGTGGTGCCCTCGGCAACCTGTACGACCGCCTGACCCTGGGCTATGTGGTGGACTTCCTGTTCTTCCATTACCATGGCTGGCATTGGCCTGCATTTAATGTGGCGGATTCCGCCATCAGCTGCGGTGTCGTATTATTATTGCTGGATAGTTTCAAAAAGCCCCGCACCTGACCTTTCAGGGAAACCAGAGGGCGCTGACCGGTGTCTGTAGCTGCAGACATCGGCAAGGAGAGAGAGCATGGCGAAAGTGATCAAGAGCGATGATGAATGGCGGGCACAGCTCAGCCCGATTCAGTACGAAGTGACACGCAAGTCGGCGACCGAGCGTCCTGGAACCGGTGAATACACTCATTTCAGGCAAGCGGGTACTTACACTTGTGTCTGTTGCGGCACACCGCTATTCGAGTCAGATACCAAGTTCGACTCCGGTTGCGGCTGGCCCAGTTACTTCAAGCCGATCGATGAAAGCAATGTGCGCGAGAAGATCGACAGTTCGCACCACATGATCCGCACCGAAGTCATCTGCAACGTTTGCGATGCGCATCTGGGTCATGTCTTCAATGACGGTCCGCAGCCGACCGGATTGCGCTACTGCATTAATTCCGCCGCGCTGAGGTTCGAGCCGCGCTGAAGCAGTGAGAATTCGAGAGGGACATTCCTTGGATGCTGTTGTCGGAGAAGTTCGGGTAATTCACGAAAGGAACACCATGAAGCGAATCAACATGATGCTGACAGCCGGCCTGCTGGCGTTTGCGACAACGGCTCTGGCCGATACTTCCGGCAATTACGCTCCCAAGCCTGGCCAGTGGTCGACGGTGGTCGAGATATTGGATAATTCAAAGAAACATTATCTGCTGAGGACCTCGGTCAATGACGATCTTGAAGCCTGTTCCAGCCGCTTGAAGCGATTCAGCTCAGCTTTGCAGCGGGCCAATGGCATGGTCTGGACCAACCGCGACAAGAATGCCGTGACTTTTGAGCAGACCCCGCAGACCGATGATCGGGTCCAGGTGCTGGAAGTGCGTTGCGTGCTTGAGCCCTTTAACCCAGGATGGTGAGGAAGTTCTGATTCATTAGGTAGGATTTATAAAGCAAGAGGCCGGCAATCGCCGGCCTCTTGCTTTTCATGAAACGTCAATCTGCCGCTATGGAAACATGGGGGAGCATTTTCCCCTAATGATGGCTATTTCAGATCGAAGCGATCCGCATTCATCACCTTGGTCCAGGCCTTGACGAAGTCCTGCACGAACTTCTCCTTCGCGTCGTCCTGTGCGTAGACTTCCGCATAGGCGCGCAGGATGGAGTTGGACCCGAACACGAGGTCGGCGCGGGTGGCCGTCCACTTCACCGCGCCGGTCTTGCGCTCGCGGATCTCGTACAGGTTGCTGCCGGCTGGCTTCCAGGTGTAGGCCATGTCGGTCAGGTTGACGAAGAAGTCGTTGGTCAGCGCGCCGACACGGTCGGTAAAGACCCCGTGTTTGCTGCCGCCATAGTTGGTGCCCAGCACGCGCATGCCGCCGACCAGTACGGTCATCTCGTGCGCGGTCAGGCCCAGCAGTTGCGTGCGGTCCAGCATCAGTTCCTCGGCGGTGACGACGTAGTCCTTCTTCAGCCAGTTGCGGTAGCCGTCGGCCAACGGTTCCAGCACCTCGAATGATTCGACATCGGTCTGTGCCTGGCTGGCATCGCCGCGGCCGGGGGCGAACGGTACAGCTACGTCGAAGCCGGCGGCCTTGGCGGCCTGTTCGATACCGACGTTGCCGCCCAGCACGATGACATCGGCGACACTGGCGCCGGTCTCGGCCGCGATCTTTTCATAGACGGCCAGCACTTTGACAAGGCGTGCAGGTTCGTTTCCGTCCCAGTCCTTCTGCGGGGCGAGGCGGATGCGTGCGCCGTTGGCGCCGCCGCGCATGTCCGAGCCGCGGAAGGTGCGGGCGCTGTCCCAAGCGGTGGCGACCATCTCACCGATGCCGAGGCCACTGGCGGCGATCTTCGCCTTGATCGCCGCGACGTCATAATCCGTGCGGCCGGCCGGCACCGGATCCTGCCAGATCAAATCTTCCTGCGGCACGTCCGGGCCGATGTAGCGGCTCTTCGGGCCCATGTCGCGGTGGGTCAGCTTGAACCAGGCACGGGCGAAGACTTCCGAGAAGTAGGCCGGGTCCTTGTGGAAGCGCTCGGCGATCTTGCGGTATTCCGGATCGAATCGCATCGCCATGTCGGCATCGGTCATGATGGGCTTGCGGCGGATGCTTGGATCCTCGACATCGACCGGCATGTCCTCTTCCTTGATGTTGACCGGTTCCCATTGCCAGGCGCCGGCCGGTGATTTCTGCAGCCACCAGTCGTAACCGAGCAGCAGGTCGAAGTAGCCGTTGTCCCATTGGGTCGGATGCGTGGTCCAGGCGCCTTCGATGCCGCTGGTGACGGTGTCACGGCCGATACCACGGGTGGTATGGTTCTGCCAGCCGAGGCCCTGTTCTTCCAGTTCCGCGCCTTCCGGAGCCGGGCCGAGGTTGGCGGCGTCGCCGTTGCCGTGACATTTGCCCACGGTATGGCCACCTGCAGTGAGCGCGACGGTTTCTTCATCGTTCATTGCCATGCGGGCGAAGGTGATGCGCACGTCATGCGCGGTCTTGATCGGGTCCGGCTTGCCATCGACGCCTTCCGGGTTGACGTAGATCAGGCCCATCATGACGGCGGCCAGCGGGTTTTCCAGATCGCGTTCGCCGGAGTAGCGGCTGCCCTCGCTGCCGCTGGGCGCCAGCCATTCCTTTTCCGAGCCCCAATAGGTGTCTTTTTCCGGGTGCCAGATATCCTCGCGGCCGAAAGCGAAACCGAAGGTCTTGAGGCCCATGGATTCATAGGCGACGGTACCGGCGAGGATGATGAGATCGGCCCAGCTGATCTTGTTGCCGTACTTCTTCTTGATCGGCCACAACAGGCGGCGTGCCTTGTCGAGATTGGCGTTGTCTGGCCAGCTGTTAATCGGCGCGAAGCGCTGGTTGCCGGTGCCGGCGCCGCCACGGCCGTCAGCGACGCGATAGGTGCCGGCGGCGTGCCACGCCATGCGGATCATCAAGCCGCCGTAATGGCCCCAGTCGGCCGGCCACCATTCCTGGCTGTCGGTCATCAGGGCATGCAGGTCCTTCTTCAATGCATCTACATCAAGTTTCTTCAGTTCTTCGCGGTAATTGAAGCCTGCGCCCAGTGGATTGGTCTTGCTGTCGTGCTGGTGCAGGATGTCGAGGTTGAGGGCCTTGGGCCACCATTCCATCTGAGTCGAGCCGGCGGAGGTGTTGGCGCCGTGCATGACCGGGCATTTGCCAGCGGGGGCTGTTTTGTTTTCCATGGATGAACTCCTTCTCGGTTGGGTGATTGTGAATTATTCAGTGACCAATGCCGTAACTGGCAAGGTACTCCAGCAGGTACGGATTGGTAATAGGTTGAAGCGCGTAGTGCATAGGGCCTCCGTATGGCATCAGGTGTGACCATCATAAGCTGGAATTTTTAATTGATTAAATTGATTGTTATTATTTTATTGATAGTATTTATAAATCAATTTGGACTATCTGAGAGCATGTAGGACGTATCGGCTGTCGTACACATGGGTGCTCGCCGCCAGTTTAAAGCCGGAGGCTGAGCGCGTATCATCGAATATAGGTGTTGGAGATTCGTACAATTTTATGGCTTGCAGAGGGTTTTCAATCCCTGGGTGGACTAGTCATCCGACGGATACCATTGTCATGTAAAAGGAGAAGCATCATGCAATATTCATGGATCGTAGCGGCAATACTGTCCAGTTTCACGCTGACGGCGCAAGCCGGCGGCACCGATGAGACGGAAGCCAGATATCTGGAAGAAAGCCGCAAGACGGCGCAGGAGTTCATGCAGACCCTGGGCGGCACGCTGAAACAGCAGATCGAGACGGGCGGCATCGAGAGCGCCATCGGCGTATGCAAGCAGGTGGCGCCGGCGCTGGCGGCGCAATATTCGTCCGATACGCGCACGGTCAAGCGCGTTTCGCTCAAGCCGCGCAACAGTGTGCAGGGCACGCCGGACCATTGGGAAAGGATGGTGCTTGAGGGTTTCGATCAAGACCAGCAGGCCGGCAAGCCGCCGGCCGGGATGGAGGTGACCGCCTACGGCGAGAGCGCCGATGGCCGCTGGTTCCGCTACATGAAGGCGATACCGGCACAGGCCATGTGCCTGAAGTGCCACGGCACGGAGCAGGACATCCCGGATGGCGTCAAGGCGCTGCTCAAGGCCGAATATCCGCAGGACCAGGCGACCGGTTACAGTGCCGGCCAGATCCGCGGTGCGATCTCGATCCGGCAGAAGGTGCAGTAGTTGCTGGCTGCGCCTATACTAAATTTGATATAGGTCAAATCAGCGGCTCAAGGAAATGATTAGGATGAATTCAGGTTTTATGAAAGTGACGGGAGTTGAAGATGCGTATCAAAATGATTTGGCTGTTGACGGGGCTGCTTGTTGGTGCCGCCGGCTGTAGTGAACAAGCC
>JAEWTK010000046.1 GCA_023459535.1 Pseudomonadota bacterium | reverse complement strand
ATATATCGATTGGCGATGGTGGAACTGATCTGGTTGTAAGGACTGTTCCACCGACGGGCGCTGCCCGCCGCAATCGCAAATTGAATATTGGGGATTTTATGTTGCAAATGATGAATCAAACAGAGTTTGAAGCTCTGGCCAGTCAGGGCTTCAATCGCATTCCACTGGTCACAGAAACCTTCGCTGACCTTGATACGCCGCTTTCGCTCTATCTCAAGCTGGCCAATCAACCCTTTACCTATCTGCTCGAATCCGTGCAGGGCGGCGAGCGCTTCGGCCGTTATTCGATCATCGGCCTGCCGGCCCGCACCCGCATCGTGGCGCACGGCCGAGATGTCGAAGTTATCGACAATGGGCAGGTGGTCGAATCGGTCGCCGACGTCAATCCGCTGGATTTTGTCAAAAGCTACCAGGCGCGCTTCAAAACGCCGCCCTATGCCGGCTTGCCGCGATTCACCGGCGGCCTCGCAGGCTATTTCGGCTATGAGACCGTCCGTTACATCGAGCGGCGCCTGGCGGCAACGCAAAAACCGGATGTGCTGGATGTGCCGGATGTGCTGTTGCTGGTCTCCGAAGAGCTGGCGGTAGTCGACAATCTTTCGGGCAAACTGTACTTCATTGTCTATGCCGATCCTGCGCAGCCGGATGCCTATGCAGCGGCCAGAGCCCGGTTGCAGGAACTGATACGCCTGCTGCGCAAGCCGGTGACGGTGCCGGAATCCGGCCCGCTGGAAAAGACCGTCGCCACCTCCGAGTTCGGTGAGGCCGGTTTCAAGGCGGCGGTGGAAAAAGCCAAGCAATACATCTTCGATGGCGACATCATGCAGGTGGTATTGAGTCAGCGCATGGCACAGACCTTCGCCGCACCGCCGCTGTCGCTGTATCGTGCCTTGCGCAGCCTCAATCCTTCACCTTACATGTTCTATTACGACATGGGCGATCATCATGTCGTCGGCGCTTCGCCGGAGATACTGGTGCGGCTGGAAGGCGACACCGTCACTGCCAGGCCGATCGCCGGCACCCGTCCGCGCGGGCAGACTCGCGAGCAGGATATCGCACTGGCGGAAGAGTTGCTGGCCGACCCGAAGGAGCGTGCCGAGCACGTGCAGTTGATGGATCTCGGCCGCAATGATGTCGGCCGCGTTGCGCAGACCGGTTCCGTGAAAGTCACCGACAGCATGGTGATTGAGCGCTACTCGCATGTCATGCACATCGTTTCCAATGTCGAGGGCAAATTGAAATCGGGCATGGATGCGGTTGATGTGCTGAAAGCGACCTTCCCGGCTGGCACCGTCAGTGGTGCGCCCAAGGTGCGCGCGATGGAGATCATCGACGAACTCGAGCCTTCGAAGCGCGGCATTTATGCCGGCGCTGTCGGTTATCTGGGTTTCAATGGTGACATGGACGTCGCCATCGCCATCCGCACTGGCGTTATCAAGGACAAGGTGCTCTATTCGCAGGCGGGTGCCGGTATCGTCGCCGATTCCGTGCCGGATAATGAATGGATAGAGACGCAAAACAAGGCCCGTGCCGTGCTGCGAGCGGCGGAAATGGTGCTGGCGGGGCTCGATAGCAGTGACTGCTGACACCGTCAGCATGCGTATTGTCGTAGGGCGCATGCTGATGGTTTATCTTGCTTATCTGGCGGCAGGCAAGCTTGGGCTGTTGATTCCTTACGTTGGCTCTCATGTCGCGCTGATCTGGCTGCCTTCCGGCATCGCCATTGCCGCCATCCTGCGCTGGGGATTCATCAGCGTGATCCCCATCTATCTGGCCTCCTTTACGGCCAACCTGTCGATTGGCTCACCATTGCCGCTGGCGGCGCAGATGTCGATCGGCAATCCTGTCGGCCCCATGGCAGCAGCCATGTTGCTGCAATACTTTGATTTCAAGTCCGCGCTGGATCGTATGCGCGATATTTTGCTGCTGCTCGCCTCAGTCAGCACCGGCATGATGATCACCGCCAGTAGCGGGGTGCTGGCTTTGGTCATGGGTGGCGCTATCGGCGAAGGCGAAGTTTTGCAGGCGTGGATTATCTGGTGGCTGGGGGATTCGGTCGGCGCCCTGTTGATCCTGCCTTTGTTGCTGAATCTCGGGCGCAAGGAGGCTGCAGTCATCTGGCATCATCGCCTGAAAATCCTGTTCTGGTTCGTCCTCTTTTTTGTGCTTGACTGGTATGCCTTTGATTTTCTCAAGGCGCACACCGGTCAGTTCATGTGGCTGTCTTTCCTGATGCTGCCGCTGGTGATTTGGGCGGCGATGCGCTATGGCATTAGCGGGGCCTCAGTCGTCATTCTCGGTGTGTCCCTGAGTGAAGTGTGGGCGATGGCGAATCAGCGCGGACTTTTTTATCTTGTCGATATGCACCAGAGCATCTTTTCGCTCTGGATATTCATGGCGACCATGATGGTTGTGGCCATGATGGTGATCGTGCTGCAAGCCAGACATCAGTTCAGTGAAAAGGCCTTGCGCGACAGTGAAAGCAAGCTGCGCGGAATGATCAATGGTGCGCTGGACGCGATTGTGACGATCGATGAGCGGGGCTGCATCATTGAATTCAATCCGGCTGCCGAACATATTTTTGGCTATCAGCGGGATGACGTGCTTGGGCGCAATCTGGCCGAAGTCATCATCCCGCCTGACATGCGCAAGGTACATTTGGAAGGGCATGAGCGTTTCGTCAAAACCGGTAAGCAGAAGATGTTCGGGCGGCGTATGGAGCTGACGGCCATGCGCGCCGATGGCAGCGAGTTTCCCATCGAATTGACAATCACCTCGCTAAGCGATCAGGGCTTGCCATATGTGACCGGATTTATCCGCGACATCACGGAAAAGAAGCGTGCGGAACAAGACATTCACAATCTTGCCTTTTTCGATTCATTGACCGGATTGCCGAACCGGCGCCTGCTGATGGATCGCTTGCAGCAGGCCTTGGTCAGTTCCTCCCGTACACACAAGTATGGTGCCGTGATGTTCATCGATCTGGATAACTTCAAGATCATCAATGATTCGCGCGGCCATGACTATGGAGACCTGCTGTTGATCGAAGTGGCGCGCAG
Source organism: Pseudomonadota bacterium (assembly GCA_023459535.1). GTDB lineage: Bacteria > Pseudomonadota > Gammaproteobacteria > Burkholderiales > Methylophilaceae > UBA6140. The sequence goes on along the minus strand of JAEWTK010000046.1, from coordinate 269 downwards.
GTTGCGTTCCTGCGTGCGGGCAGAGGATACGGTGTCCCGTTTGAGCGGCGATGAGTTTGTGCTCATTCTCGAGGACTTGAGTCTGGACGTCGATCACTCCGTGATCGAGGCGCGTGCGGTTGGAGAGAAGATTTTGACAGCGGTGCATCAAAGCTATCGGCTCAAGGATGTCGAATATCACAATAGCTGCAGTATCGGTATCAGCTTGTTTTGCGGTAATCAGATCAGTGTCGAGGAGCTGCTCAAACGTGCCGATACTGCCATGTATC
>JAEWTK010000045.1 GCA_023459535.1 Pseudomonadota bacterium | reverse complement strand
GTTTCCTCTAATCCCAGTTCGTCTGCCCACTGCTTAGCCAAGACTTCTGGTGTCAGTGCTCCAAGGTCTCCTCGGCTTATGATTTTGGCCGTCAACTCAATAATCCGGTGCTCAGAAACACCTACTTTGATCGATAAGGATTGGGCTGCGGCAGCGATGTCCTCCTTAGTTGGAATCCCTGCGCGCCAAATTCGGTCTTGAGTCAGGTGGAATCTATTAATCCCGGGATGGTGTGAGCCACTCCTAGTAGGCTCGACACCGATTATCTTTGCTGCTGAATCGCCCTGAGGCAGCGGGTTACGTAACAGCTTTGCCATCTCAGGAAATAGTAGAGATAAAAGCTCGTTGTAACGACCATCGTTTCGGTATTTATTTTCCCCCGCTTCAAGACTCTGCTTTACCTGCTGCCGCCATGCTTCTATCCGCTGTAAATACTTCTCTGAAAGCGCTGGCCGGTAAGTTCTGAGCGCGGCCAGGTACAGGGGTTGCCACATAGTGTAAGGCTCACCTTCGCAAAGGATGGCGTTCAGCACCTGCCAAGTTGTGTTCAGTCTATAGCCGATAACCTTATCGTGCCGGATACTTAACAGCCTGCTCAGTATGCTTCCTCGGTGGTGCCATAGCAGCAAATCCTTAGCTTCTGGGTAGTCCAGTGCCGCGAGTAAATCTGCGCATCGCTCCACTTCGCCCTGTGTCTCGTTCAAAACCGATGTAGATTCATTTGCGGCTTGGGCCTGACTATGACTCATGACAGCTTCTAAGTACTGCCGTCCCAGCACATCGAGCGGCGTATTTAATGCCTCCCGAAGCGAGGCAAGTTCTACCTCAAATCTGGCGTTTTCTCTCACCAACCAGGGATGGTGCACCCAACGTTTCCCAGCCTCTTCCTCAACCAAGAGTCGGATAAAATCTTCTTTGGTAAGGGTACCCCCAAGTCTTGATAAGTCTACTTCCAGGGCGGGAAAGCCACGGCTGCGAATACGCTCTTCCCGTTCAGCATCGATGCCGTTTGTTACAGTCACCTCAATCAATAACGGACCTTGCACGAGTGGGTTATTTACTTCTGAGGGGAACTCGCTGGGAATAACTTCAGCCACCACGTCAGGGCGAATATTGCCGAGCCGTTTTTCCAGCACCACAGCTCCCAGCTTCACTTCACCCCCTGGCGTAATGCTGGTTCGAGTCTCAACATTGCCGTTGGGGAGCTTAACTTCTGCACGGGCTGTTAACTCAGGAAGACGAATACGGCCAGCTTGCGCCAGCACCTCTTTAGCAAACGAGTGAAGCAACGACTCCCGGGTGCCCGGTACCGTGACGCCGGATGGCTCCAGATTCTCCAGCCAATCTAGGGATTGTTCGGCATCGTTCTGAGCCTGCAGCATTGCTTGAGCTCTAAGGTCCGGGTCGTTCCAGTGGCCGCACCAACTGGCTTGCTCCACGAGAAGATGTAATCTGGCCTTGAGGTCAGCAGGAGACATTGCTGCGATGGTTGGGTCATCTACCGTTAATACGATAGTTGGCATACTCCCTGATTGCTCCCCATCGATCTTGCCTGTCAGGCTGACTTTCAGTTGTCTGCCGTCCTCCAAGGTGAGAATGGCACTGACCTGGTCGGTAGCTCGGAAGTTTGATATGCGTACTGGCTCTGGCGGCAACGAGACCCAAGCGCTGTATGGCTTGCCGCTGAGGCCAGTGATCTTGGCCCCCATGCGTCGGGCAGGGAGGGTCAGAACTCCATGTTTTCGCAACGTCTCCAGGGCAGCTGCCCGTGCGGAAAGGATAAGGCAGGCGTCCTTCTGGGCGCCGTCTGGATGGCGGAAATGCGGGCGCTTGCGCCACACAGACTTGCCGGCGTTAACCGCTATCAGGGATAACCCGCAGCCGTAGCACTCGCAACCACTGCGAGCTCCACGCTTAGCCGCGCCGAGCTCGAAGATATAGCGCGGCTCCCCTGTATCGCTATCCCTGGCCCAGGCCATGACCAAATCAGATAGGGCGACTGTTTCACCGGCATCAGGCCCTACAACAGTCCAAGGCACCGCTCCCGTATTTTCATTATTAGCTGACATGCTTTAATTATTTTATCTAAGGAATGGCCGAGTAGGGTGATACATGCCAGTCACCTCAACACAGGCCCTCAACTGTAATGGCTGACGAGTAGTCCGTCGATAAATGGGGTTAGCCCAGCTCAGACTTCATTTATCTAGCCCATTTATTACCATTTCATTCAAACTCGCAGACAAAAGTCACTGGACTCAACTGGCAATGCTTTTGTACCCGCCCCGCCATCTGAAACATCTTTGGCGCCTGCCTAAAATTGAATAATCGATAAAGCTGGTAATCTGCTTCATGTTCTTCGGCAAAACGCACTTCGTTTCGGCTGATGAAAAAAGGTGTTTGTTTTCCAAAAGCGGTTGTTTTAACTTCAATAAACCGTTCCTTACCTGTCGGCTCGAACGACAGGACATCAAAACCTAATCCATCTCCTTTTGTTTTCGATACGTGTTCTACCTTGTCAGCCAGTTCGCGCTTACCTAACTGATACAACCGATAATGTTCGTATTGCAAAACAAACTCTTCTCCGGCTAATCCAAGCGACGCGTTTCTGGCTTCACGCTCGAGATAATCTCTACGTTGTGGAACATAGTCGCGCACAGGTACCTCGCGTACCTGATTTGCCGGTTTTGGGGCATCGACAACCAAATCTGAATATTCAATTGGAATTAGCGCAATTGCCGGCAAGGCTAAAGCTGTCAGTGCCGCTTGGTCAAACCTCTGATCTTGAACTAGATGTTGCTCAACCACTTCGCGCAACAAGGCTTGGTAATTGCTCAATGGCTTATAACCAGAAATATATGGGCATCCTAATTCGATGAGAATGGCGCTGATGTTCTGATGCTTGCGTTCAACTGCACCTGCGCTTCGATTATCAAGCTTTAGCAGCAAGGCATTTCTGTGAGCAGTCTTATTGTAGGACTGACCGGCCAGTTCCTGAACCAGCATATGGAAGTAATCCGAAACAGTTGCTTCTACTTCAAGTCGGCTCCAACTCATCATCTGCCCTTAATAGGTTTTTTAAATATTCAACGCGATTTTCTTATGAACATTCTATTCTGAACAGTACGATAAAAACCCAATCAAAGTTTTACAAGTATCATCTGTGGATATTCAACCCAATTACAAGGAATTCTCATGGCTTTCAGATTGACCAGTGCTTTATTCGCACTCCTGCTCTCTTTCGCCGCCCACGCCGAACCCACGGTGCAGATCAACACCAGCCTCGGGCCTATCGTGGTCGAACTGGATAGCGCCAAGGCGCCGAAGACGGTGGAGAATTTTCTCGGTTATGTGAAGAGCGGGCATTACAACGGAACCATCTTCCACCGCACCATCCGCCGTTTCATGATTCAGGGCGGCGGCATGACGGCTGACATGAAGGAAAAGCCGACCGGGCCTTCGATCCAGAACGAGGCGGACAACGGCCTGAAGAACCTGATCGGCACCATTGCCATGGCGCGAACCGCCGACCCGCACTCGGCCAGTGCGCAGTTTTTCATCAACGTGGCGGACAACGCGTTTCTGGACCACAAATCCAAGGATGAAAAGGGCTGGGGTTATGCCGTGTTCGGCAAGGTGACGAGTGGCATGGAGCTGGTGGAGAAGATCTCGCGCGCGCCTGTGTGGCCGGGCGACGTGCCGACGCAGCCGGTGGTGATCGAGTCGATCGAGCTGAAATAAAACTTAGTCTGCAACAACTCTCATCCACAAAAAACGGGGCTTTGGCCCCGTTTTCTTTTTGCATCAGGCCGGCTTGCGCCGCGCCTCGGCGTTCTCCACGGCGAATTCATAGATATCTACCAGGTCTTCCGGCGTGACGTCGATGACGCCGTCCATGCGCGCCAGCGCCGCCTCGAAATCGGCCTCGTCCAGCTCCAGCGCAGCGGGATGCGATTGCTGCACGAACTGGGCGTGGTGCGGGTGGTGGCTGTGGCGCAGCGGATAGCGCCGGCCCGGCACCAGGTTGTTGATGATGAAGGCGAGCAGCAACAGGATGCCGGCGTTGATGGCGACCACTTCATAGCAGAAGCTCCAGCCCAGCGCGTGCACCTGTGGCCCGCCGAGAACGGCGATCATGGCGGTGGCAGCGCTGGGCGGATGCAGGCAGCGCAGGAAGTACATGCAGAAGATGGCGAGGCCGACAGCGGCCGCCACCGCCAGCGCCGGCTGCACGATGGTTTGCGCGCAGAGGACGCCGATGACGGAAGCCAGGAGATGGCCGCCAAACATGGGCCACGGCTGCGCCATCGGGCTGTGTGGCACAACAAACAACAGAAAAGCCGAGGCACCCATGGAGGCAAGCACGGGCAACGACAAGGTGAATTCGCTGGCCAGCAGGCTCTCGGCCAGCACCAGCAAGAGAATGCCGCAAAAAGCGGCAAGCGAGGAATGGAGTTTCTCGCGCAAGGGGGTTTGCGTCTGCTGGTAATGCTGCGCAGACGCCTGCAACAATTTCAGAATATTCATGTCCGGATGATGTACTGATTGAGGATGCGGCGCTTTTCCACCGCTGGGGAGAGCTATTGCCCGTTGACGCGGATATCCTCGGCAAAGGTGCTGCCGTTGTTTTCGTCCGCCGCCATGTCGCTCTCGGGTTCGGACACGGATTTTACCCCATTTCCGTTCGCCGGCCGGCCTTGCGCCAGATAAAAACAGATACGGCAGATGTGGTGGCCGGTGCGCTCCATCCAGCGGAAAACGTCGGTGGTGTGCAGCGTGCTCAGCGCCTTGCTGCTGGGCATGACCTTCTGCAGGATCTCGTGCCGCGCCTGATGCACGTAAACCGCCAGCTGGTCGGCTTCATGGTCGATCTCCTCCAGATAGGGCGTCAGCGTTTTCTCGGCCAGCCCTCTTTGCACCAGGTGGATCATGCTGCGGCTGCTCTGCTGGGCCGACTGATAGACCGGATTGGCGAAGTCGATATTGGCCCTGGCGATATCGCTCAAGCGGTGACGCAAACGCAGCAAATGGTCGATGGCATGCAGTTGGGCGATACGTTGCTCGGCCTGCAGATCCTCTTCAGGCGGCAGCTGGATGCGCGTGACAAAATCAAAAGTATTGTCCAGCGCCTGTTCCGCCTGTTTCAGTTCGTTATCGGTTCTGACCGATTGCGCCATGGCCAGAATATCCCCATAAATCTTGAGCAGGACACCGGCCAGTTGTTCTATGGTGCGCTGCGAGGCTTCGAGCGCGACCGCCGGGATGTTGAGCAGACTGTCGTCCAGCCGTTGCACCAGGCCATCTTCCACCTCCGGCAACATGCGTTCGACGACGCGGGCAAAACCGGCTGTGAACGGCAGGAAGAACACGACGCCGATCAGGATGAAGAAGGTATGGAA
>JAEWTK010000044.1 GCA_023459535.1 Pseudomonadota bacterium | reverse complement strand
ACTCATGTACTTCGATGACGCTGAGGACAAGAGCCCGATTGTGGCACCGAACGGCATGCGTGTGATGCTCAGCGTCAATTCGCTGGCTTTGCTGGCGCTGGGTCTGATGCCGCAGATTCTGATGGGGATCTCCGCCTATGCCATGTTCAACAGCATCTAACCGGATCACACCATGACGAATACCGTACTGCTGTTGCTGATTTTCCTGGTCGCCAATCTGCCCTGGTTTTCCAATCGTTTGTTCTATGTGATTCCATTGAAGCAGCAGCCGAAAAACTTTGGCTGGTGTCTGCTCGAACTGGTCGTGCTGTACTTTGTCATGGGCGCTGTTGCCTTTTATACTGAGCGCGCAACCCTGGGGCAGGTGGCAAATCAGAACTGGGAGTTCTATGCCGTTACCGCCAGTCTTTTTGTTGTGTTTGCCTTTCCGGGCTTTGTTTACAAATATTTCTGGCAACGTAGCTGAAACAAGCGGGCAGGGGTGCCACGCCAGAGCCGATAACCTTTGCAGGGAGTCCACTCTGACCATGAAAAACGTATACGTACAGATTCAATCTCTTGCCATTGCGGCATGCCTTGTCTTCGGCCTGCAGGCCTGCAGCGTCAACGACATTCTACCAAACGCCGAATTCAATACCCTGATGGTGGATGCCAATGCCGCCATGCATGACAATCGCTGGGATGTCGCCACATCCAAACTGGAACAGGCGTCTCGTTTGCAGCCAAACAACCTTGGCGTGAAGCTGAAACAGGGTCAGGTCTATCAGCAGAGCGGCAAACTGGCGCTGGCGCACAATACCTATCAGCAGATCATCGATACCTCAGCGACCGCCAAAGGCAAGGATATCGAGATCGTGCAATCTGCCAAGACAGAACAGGCCAAACTGGGTTTCAAGCCGATAGAAAAGGCCGCGGTGCTGGAGCCGGATTCAACTGCTGCAGCGCCCGTAGTAACAAGATCGGATATGCCGCCATCCACCGAGGGCCGGGTTCAAGATACCGTACCCTTGCCGACGGAACCAATCGCGCAAAAAGCCACATCGCCGCAGCCGGTAATCAACAGTGTCGATGACGAAGCCGTCATCAGTGCGCGTCTTGAAGCCTGGCGTCTGGCTTGGCAGCAGCAGCGCATCAGTGACTACCTCGCTTTCTACAGGCCCGATTTCACCGGCGGATTGCGCAGTCATGCAGCATGGCGTCAACAGAGAACCGTCAGGATCAAAACGGCAAAGGATCTGCAGATCGATATATCCAGTCTGCAGATGGAACTGCAAGATGCGGAGAAGGCTACCGTGACCTTTACGCAGACTTATCAGGCCGCTAATCATCGCGATGTAGGGCTGAAGACCTTATCTCTGCAAAAAATCAATAATCAATGGTTGATTGCCAATGAGCAGTTCAGCGAGCAGTAAACCTGCCGCGTCGGTCGGCGGAGATGTGGAAAGTTCTGATGAACTGACGGAGCGCTGCCTGTCTTCGCAGGATATTCCTCACACCCGCTTCATGCGGGTCAAGCGTGACCAGGTCTTGCTTCCCAGCGGCCGCGAAGGTGAGCGTGAATACATCATGCATCCGGGCGCTGTGCTGGTCATTCCCATGCTGGATGACGGCCGGCTGGTACTGGAGCGGCAGTTCCGCTATCCGTTGCGGCAGGTGTTCATCGAGCTGCCGGCCGGCAAGATCGACCCGCATGAGGATCCGCTTTTTACCGGTCAGCGTGAACTGCAGGAGGAGACCGGTTACACGGCCAGCGAATGGATCTACCTCGCCGCGCAGCATCCGTGCATCGGCTATTCCGATGAAATCATCCATATCTATCTGGCACGTGGTCTGACGGCGGGGCAACATCAGCGCGACACGGATGAGGCGCTGCAGATCTTCGAGGCACATTATCAGGACTGCCTGCACATGGTGCAGCGGGGTGAGATCACCGATGGAAAAACCATCATCGCGTTGTTCTGGCTGGAAAAATACCTGCAGGGTGCATGGACACCCCAGTCCTGATCGTCGGCTACGGCGACCTGGGTAGTGCGGTTGCAGATCTTTTGAATCAGAAGGGCTTTGCCGTGACCGGCGTCAGACGCAGTCCCGCAGCTTTAGTAGCAGGGGTCAGGTTGATGCAGGCGGATGTCGTCGATGCCGCCAGTCTGGAGCAATTGGCCACTGTTAAACCGAAAATTCTGCTGTATTGTGTGGCTGCCGATGCGCAGACCGACGAGAGCTATAAAGTGCATTATGTCGATGGCCTGCGCAATGTGTTGGCGTTGCTGATGCCGCAGAACACTTTGCGACATGTCTTTTTTGTTTCCAGCACGCGGGTCTATGGCCAGCAGACAGATGGCTGGTTGGATGAGAACAGTCCGGCACAGCCTTCCGACTTCGGCGGCCAGCGGCTGCAGGAAGCGGAGTCCCTGCTGAATACGTTCGATATCCCTCACACCATACTGAGACTTTCGGGCATCTATGGTCCCGGCAGGACGCGTTTGCTGCAACTGGCCAAGACTCCACAGGCATGGCCATCAAACAACAGCTGGACCAACCGCATTCATCGGGACGATGCCGCTGCGTTTATTGCGAGCTGTGTGATAAAAGCAGACAAGGGCGAAAGCCTGGAGTCGCTTTATCTGGTGACGGACAGTCAACCGACGTCACAATATGAAGTTCTGAGATGGCTAGCCGTAAAACAGGGTGTGGGTATGGAAACACTGCCAATACCACCGGTTGCGGGTGGCAAGCGTTTGAGCAATCGGCGCATGCTCGATAGTGGCTTCAGGCTGCGCTATCCGGATTATCAAGCGGGTTATGGCCAGTTGCTGGTGTCAGAAAATCCATTCAGGCGCTGACGATACAATCCATCAGCGCCTGCAGATGTTCCTGCTGCGTGAATGGATTCATTAGCGTCGTGCGCAGCCAGAGCTTGCCATGCAGTTCGACCTGGGTCAGATGGAACTGGCCGCTTTCGACGATTCTTTTCCTCAAATCAGCCTGATGCCGGTTCAACTGCTCGTTTGAAACTTCCTTTACCAGATGTCGGAAGCAGACGATATTGGTTTGCGGCATCGTCAGCAGCTCAAAATCAGGATGCGCCTGCAGCATTTGCGCAAACAACTGCGCCTTGGCAAACGCTTCATCGACCAGGGTCGCCAGTCCTTCAACCCCATACAGCGAGAATGCTGACCACAACTTCAGTGCCATCATGCGTTTGGTGCATTCCAGCGTGCGGTAGCTGACGTTATAGGTCTCGATTTCGTGATTTCCGCCCTGGAACAGGTAGGACGCATCCTGCGCAAAGGCCATGTAGCTGTCTTGCGCCGATCTGAAGAGCACGGCAGACACGGTAGCCGGCATGTAGAGCAGTTTGTGGCCGTCCCAGATGACGGAATCCGCATGCTCCAAGCCTTGCAGCATGCTGCGATGCCGGGCCGACAGCAGGGCGGAGGCGCCGTGTGCACCATCTACATGCAGCCAGAGGTTGTGTGCCCGGCAATATTCGCCGATAAGCTGCAAGGGGTCGATGCTGCCGGTAGCCGTGCAGGCAGCGTTGGCGACCACCGCCATCACTGTTTCCTGCTTGCTCAGGCAATCCTGATGCGCGCGTGCAATGTCTGCAGGCAGCATGCGGCCTTGTGGGTCGGTAGGAATCCGGATGACTGCATCGGTTCCAAGGCCCATGATACCGGCCGCGCGTGAAATCGAATAATGGCTGTGTTCCGAAGCGAGGATGCGCAAAGGATGCTGTGCAGCTACACCATGCTTCCATATGTTGTTGTCGCTGGCGTGCTGACGTGCCGCCAGTAGCGCCGTCAGGTTTGCTTGGGCGCCGCCGGAGGTGAGGACGCCGTTGACTTCCGGCATCTCCCAGCCAACTAACGTGCTGAGCCAGCGGATGACTTGGCGTTCCAGCATGGTGGCGCTGGGACCTGTCTCGTAGACCGCCATGGCCTGGTTGGTCAGTGATGCCACCAGATCGCACAAGGCGGCAACAGGCAATGGCGTCGCAACCTGATGTCCCAGATTCTGCGGGTGATGGATGGCCAGATTGCCCGGCAGGATGTCAGCTTCCAGTTTTTTCAGCAGGCCTTTCAGATCCAGTGTTGCTTGCTGAGGCAGTGGCGCTTGCCAGGACTTGTCCTCGGTCGACGGCTGACGCCAGTTCAATACCGGACGCTGCGCGCTCAGGTTGCGTTGCAGTTCTTCCGCCAAAAGGTCTATCAGCTCATGGCCGACGGTGCGAAAACTCTCTGCATCAAACATGCTGTCGAACATGGCTTTGCTGTCTGTCACCTTGATTGCTGTCATCTCGATTCCAGTGACCTTGTCCTGAACCAGCCGGTCAGGCTGATACGCGTGCGCTGTGCGGGCAGGACTTCATGGTAGAACCTGCCGGACAGGAACAGGGCGAGCCGGCCACCTAGGGGGGCAATATCGACAAAGGCTGCGTTTTCGTTTTCATCCAGATAAAGCCGCAATTCGCCACCGTCATCCTGCTGCCAGTCGTCGTTGAGATACAGCACTGCAGTGACCTGACGCTCCTGCTGCCCCTTGAACTGGTCCAGATGTTTCAGGTAAACCGCGCCGGGGTCATATACGGCGAAATGACATTCGAATTCGAACAGGCCGAGAAAGAAGCAGCGATTGAGCTGTTCCTGCAGTGCCTGCATTGTGTGCAGGTAATCGGTCTGTTCTGGCGTCTGCCCTGCGTCATCAAGCCAGTAGATGGAATCGCCCCGGACTTCGCTGATGATTCTGTTGGCCACGTCCTTGCCGATACTGGCCTGGTGCATGATGCCGGCATCGCGCAGTCTGACCGCCTGTTGTCGCAAAGCCGCGATTATTGGGGGCGGCAGGTAGTCGTCGATAACGGTATAGCCGTGTTCAGCCAGCGCTTCAAGCTGATGATCGGGGATGGTGCCGAGGCTGATAGTGGTGTGCATGATGGGCAATGGAATGTGTAGGGCGAGATTATACTGCCAGTACCCGCGCTTTTTGTTTGCTTCCGTGACAGCAATGCGCTAGAATGCGCACCTCTTTGCTTTTTGAACAAAGCAGGCGCGTAGCTCAGCTGGTTAGAGCACCACCTTGACATGGTGGGGGTCGTTGGTTCGAGTCCAATCGCGCCTACCAAATTCAGATCCGAAACCCACAAAAGCCGTTCATCGGCTTTTGTCGTTTCAGGGTCTTAACGATGAGACAGGACAGCATGCCAGTTATCCGTTTGCCAGATGGTTCCGAGCGCAATTTCGATCAGCCGGTTACCGTCGCCGATGTGGCGATGAGCATCGGCGCTGGTCTGGCCAAGGCTGCGCTGGCAGGGAAGGTCAATGGTAAGGTGGTGGACACTAGCCACCTGATCGAGTCGGATGCGGATTTGGCTATCATCACCGACAAGAGTCCTGAAGGTCTCGACATCATCCGTCACTCCACTGCGCATTTGCTGGCATATGCAGTGAAGGAGCTGTTCCCGGAAGCGCAGGTGACCATCGGTCCCGTCATCGACAACGGCTTCTACTACGACTTCTCCTATCATCGCCCGTTTACTCCGGAAGACCTGCAGGTCATCGAAAAGAAGATGGTCGAGCTGGCGAAGAAGGATGAGCCGGTCAGCCGCAAGGTGCTGCCGCGCGATGAAGCCGTGGCCTACTTCAAATCCATAGGCGAGCATTACAAGGCCGAGATCATCGCATCAATTCCGGCCAACGAGGATGTCTCACTTTACAGTGAAGGCAACTTTACCGACCTCTGCCGCGGTCCGCACGTGCCATCCACCGGCAAACTCAAGGCCTTTAAACTGATGAAGCTGGCAGGTGCCTACTGGCGTGGCGACTCCAACAACGAGATGCTGCAGCGAATCTACGGTACTGCCTGGGCGAAGAAGGAAGACCTCGAGCAGTATTTGCACATGCTGGAAGAGGCCGAGAAGCGCGACCATCGCAAACTGGGCAAGCAGCTCGATTTCTTCCATATGCAAGACGAGGCGCCGGGCATGGTGTTCTGGCATCCGCGTGGCTGGTCGCTGTGGCAGGAGATCGAGCAGTACATGCGCGCCAAGTTCGTCGAATACGATTATCAGGAAGTGCGCACGCCGACCATCATGGACCGCTCCCTGTGGGAGAAATCCGGCCACTGGGAAAACTACCGCGAGAACATGTTCACCACGGCCTCCGAAAATCGTGATTACGCGGTGAAGCCGATGAACTGTCCGGGGCATGTGCAGATTTTCAATAGCGGTTTGCACAGCTATCGCGATTTGCCCCTGCGCCTGGCCGAGTTCGGTTCCTGCCATCGCAACGAACCATCCGGCGCCTTGCACGGCCTGATGCGCGTGCGCGGCTTTACGCAGGATGATGCGCACATCTTCTGTACCGAGCAACAGATCGAGGCGGAAGTCGCCGACTTCATTGCCATGCTGTATGAGGTATACAGCGATTTCGGCTTCAGCGACGTGCTGGTCAAGTTGTCCACGCGTCCTGAGAAGCGTGTCGGCTCCGATGAAACCTGGGATCAGGCGGAGCAGGCCTTGGCTGCTGCGCTGGAGCAGAATAATCTGCAATATGATCTGCAACCGGGCGAAGGTGCGTTCTACGGCCCCAAGATCGAGTTCACGCTGAAAGACAGTCTGGGTCGCCTGTGGCAGGTCGGCACCATTCAGCTGGATTTCAACTTGCCGGTCAGGCTGGGTGCTGAATATGTGGCGGAAGATAACAGTCGCAAGAGTCCAGTCATGCTACATCGTGCGATCGTAGGCTCGATGGAGCGTTTCATCGGTATTCTGATCGAGCACTATGCCGGCGCCATGCCGCTGTGGTTGGCGCCCGTCCAGGCGATGGTCTTGAACATCACTGATGCGCAAGCGGATTATGTCAAGGAAGTGGTCGCCGAGCTGAAGAAAAACGGCATTCGTGCGGATTGCGACTTGAGAAACGAGAAAATAACCTATAAAATACGCGAACATAGCTTACAGAAGCTGCCTTACCTGCTGGTTGCAGGTGAGCGCGAAATGCAAAGTAAGCAGGTGGCCGTGCGTACCAGAAAGGGTGAAGACCTGGGTTCGATGCCGATACAGGCGCTGATTGAGCGACTGGCCGGCGAGGTTAAAGCCAGAGGTAGCGCGGCCTAATTATTTAATTTTTGGAGAATTTGCTATAGCTCAAGACAAGGAAGTACGAATCAACGGTGACATTACTGCTCCGCAGATTCGTTTGGTAGGCGTGGATGGTGAAGCGCTCGGTATCGTGACATTGGCCGAGGCCTTCGCAAAAGCCGAAGAGGCCGATATCGATCTGGTTGAAATCGCCCCGCAGGCCGCCCCGCCGGTTTGCCGTTTGATGGACTACGGCAAATTCAAGTATGCCGAAAGCAAGAAGCAGCACGAGGCGCGTCTTAAGCAAAAGCAGGTTCAGGTTAAAGAAGTCAAGTTCCGTCCAGGTACGGATGAGGGCGATTACAACGTCAAGCTGCGGAATCTGATCCGGTTTCTGCAGGAAGGCGACAAGGCCAAGATCACGTTGCGTTTCCGTGGCCGTGAAATCACCCATCAGGAATTGGGTCTAGCCTTGCTGAAACGTGTAGAAGCTGATCTGCAGGAATATGCCGTCGTCGAGCAGTTCCCCAAGATGGAAGGCCGGCAGATGGTGATGGTGCTGGCACCGCACAAGAAAGCGAAGTAAGCGTCAAGCGCTAATTGTTTCGACGCGGCAATCAGGCTGTGAAGAAACACAAAGGAATTCTGAGTGATACGGCTAAATGGCATGCCCAGGCACTCTTAACTACTCTCAAAGGAGAACAAAATGCCAAAGATGAAGACCAAGAGCGGCGCCAAAAAGCGCTTCAAGTTCCTGGGTAACGGCAAGGTCAAGCGTACCCATTCGCACCTGCGCCATATCCTGACCAAGAAGACGACCAAGCAGAAACGCAAGCTGCGCGGTACGGCAATCATTTCATCCACAGACGTCAAGCGCGTACGCGCCATGATGCCAACTCAATAAGGAGATAGAACATGCCTAGAGTAAAACGTGGTGTCATTGCCCGCGCACGTCACAAGAAGATTCTGAACGCTGCCAAGGGTTATCGCGGTCGTCGCAAGAACGTCTACCGTGTTGCCAAACAGGCGGTCATGAAGGCGGGTCAATATGCCTACCGTGATCGTCGTCAGAAGAAGCGTCAGTTCCGTGCGCTGTGGATTGCTCGTATCAATGCCGGTTCACGCGAATTCGGTTTGACCTACAGCCGTTTCATGAACGGTCTGAAAAAATCCGCGATCGAAGTCGATCGCAAGGTACTGGCTGATTTGGCGGTATTCGATAAGCCGGCTTTTGCCAAGTTCGTAGAATTGGCGAAATCTGGTCTCGCTGCTGCTTAAATTCAAGCTGACAGAAAAGGAGGCCGTGTGCCTCCTTTTTTTACGGCATAATTCAGGGCTGAGTGAATC
>JAEWTK010000043.1 GCA_023459535.1 Pseudomonadota bacterium | reverse complement strand
GCACGGAGTACGATACCGGCCTCGATATTGCCGCGCTACAGGAAATCACCGCCTACTTCCGCGATGTGCGCAAAAAGTACTGGCAGTTCGAGAGCGACTTCACCGGCGTTGATACCCGCGTGCTGGTCAACCAGGTTCCGGGCGGAATGATCTCCAATCTGTCGAACCAGTTGAAGGAACAAGGTGCACTGGAGCGCATGGACGAAGTGTTGGCAGAGATTCCGCGCGTGCGTGAAGACTTGGGCTTCCCGCCGCTGGTCACCCCGACTTCACAAATCGTCGGCACACAGGCCGTATTGAACGTGATGACCGGCACTCGGTATGCATCGGTGACGACTGAAGTCAAAAACTATCTGATGGGCCATTACGGCAAGGCTCCGGCAGCCGTCAACCAGACCGTGAAAAGCCTGGCAGTCGGTGAAGCAGAAGTCATCCAATGCCGTCCGGCCGATCTGCTGGAAGATGAGATGGACAAGCTGCGTCAGGATGCTGAAGGCTTGTGCAAGACCGAGGAAGATGTGCTGACTTATGCCATGTTCCCGGAAATGGCCAAGACCTTCCTGCAGGAACGCAATGCCGGTACCCTGAAGCCTGAACCGCTGCACGAGAAACACACACCGGCATCCCCTGATGCACGTTATGCACCAAATGAATTCAACGTCACGCTGCATGGCGAAACTTTCCATATCCGACTGACCGGCAGCGGTCATCCTGGCGAAGACCAGCGACCCTACTATGTATCTGTTGATGGTATAGCCGAGGAAGTCCTGGTCGAGACGCTGAGCGAGATCGAAGTGGCCGAAGGCAGCGGCGGCACCGCCAAAAAGAAGGTTGCGACATCGTCCGGTGGCAGCAAGCGGCCTCGCCCTTCCCATGAGGGCTGCGTCACTACGGCGATGCCAGGCACGATCGTGGATGTCAAGGTAGCCGTTGGCGGCAAGGTCAGTGCCGGTGATCCTGTGCTGGTGATCGAAGCCATGAAAATGGAGAACGAAATTCAGGCGCCGAAATCCGGCACGGTAGTCGCCATCCACGTCAAGAAAGGCGACAGTGTGACTCCGGATGAAACCCTGCTGGAAATCCAGCCCGCTTGATTCCGATCGCTTAACGCTTCAAACTCTGGCCGATAGCGTAAACGCTATCGGCTTTTTTATTCCCTGCCGACAAACCAATATAATGAATGCACCTCAACTGATTCTGGCCTCATCTTCCATTTACCGGAGTGAACTTCTGGAGCGCCTGCAACTACCGTTCACCTGCATTGCGCCGGACGTTGATGAAACCCCGCTGAATGAAGAACTGCCGCAGGAGACTGCATTGCGACTGGCACAAGTGAAGGCGCGCAAAATTGCCGATGAACATCCGGCCGCGCTGATTATCGGCTGCGACCAGGTCGCCACACTGGATAACCAGCAGCTGGGTAAACCCATGAGCCACGACAATGCCGTCAGGCAGCTGCGCATGATGCGTGGACGCGAAGTAACTTTTTATAGTGCGCTATGTCTGTTCAATGCTGCAACCGGTTACATGCAAGTTGACGCTGTGCCTTACCGGGTGAAGTTCAGGAATCTCAGTGAAAATCAGATCGAACGATATCTATTGAAAGAGCAGCCCTATCACTGTGCAGGTAGCGCAAAATCCGAGGGCCTGGGCATTGCACTGATCGAGGCCATGTATGGTGATGACCCTAACGCACTGATTGGCCTGCCGCTCATCAGGCTGATCACCATGCTGCAGAACGAAGGCGTTGACGTAATATAGCGAAACAAAGTTCTGGAACCTATTTCTGGAGATAAAAATGCTTAAATCCCCTCTGCTTTCATGTTCCATTGCCGGACTGTTCATGTGCGGCATTTCAACCGCTCAGGCTAATGAGATCCGCAGTACGCTGGATGATCAGCAGCATGTGTCGGTGACGATCTACAATCAGGATATGGCTTTGGTCAAGGATCAACGCAGCATCCATCTTTCTCCCGGACTGAATAGCCTGGCACTGCGCGACGTTAGTGCGCAGATACGACCGGAGACGGCGCTGCTGCGTAGCCTGAACGGTTCTCTGTCCGTGCTTGAGCAGAATTTCGACTTTGACCTCCTGACGCCGCAAAAACTGCTGGAGAAATTCGTCGGCAAGGCGGTCGATATTATCAGCATCAACCCTGCCACCGGCGTAGAAAGCAGAGAGCAGGCGCAGGTGCTGGCGGCCAATAATGGCGTGGTATTGAAGATGGACGACCGCATCGAGACTGGTATTCCCGGCCGTATTGTTTATCACGATGTACCGGCCAATCTGCGAGACCGGCCGACACTGGTCGTGCAGTTGAACAACAAGACCACCAACAAGCAGGATGTCGAGTTGAGTTATCTGACCGGCGGCCTGGGCTGGAAAGCGGATTATGTGGCCGAACTGAATGTGACGGATGACAAGCTGGATCTTTCCGGCTGGGTGACGCTCAGCAATACCAGCGGCACGAGCTACCGCGATGCCAAGCTGCAATTGGTCGCGGGTGATGTTAACCGCGTCCATGAACAGCATCCTATGGCGGTGAGATCCATGGCCAAGATGGAGATCATGGATATGGCCGCCTCTGCGCCGATGGCGGAAGAGTCTTTACTGGAATATCACCTCTATACGCTGGACCGGCCAACCACCATTGCAGAAAACCAGACCAAGCAGGTCGCCCTGCTCTCCGCCACTAATGTCCCGGTGCGCAAGGAGCTGATGCTGCGTGGTGCCGATTATTATTACCAGTCCAGTTATGGTGACCTCGGCCAGAAAATGAAGGTCGGCATTTTTGTCGAATTCGACAACAAGGAGAATGCACAGCTGGGCATGCCCCTGCCGAAAGGCATCATGCGTGTCTATAAAAAGGATACTGCCGGTAACGCCCAGTTTGTCGGTGAGGATCGCATCGATCATACCCCACGTAACGAAACAGTCCGTCTCAAGCTGGGCGAGGCTTTCGACGTGACTGCCGACAAGAAACAGACCGATTTCAAGAAGCTGCCCAGACCGATCAAAGGCAGCAACGCATTCGAAAGCGCATATGAAATCGTCCTGAAGAATGCCAAGAAAGAGCGTGTCACGGTGACCGTGCAGGAGCCGATTCCCGGTGACTGGAAAATCATCGACAGCAGCCATCCAAGTAAAAAAGCTGCCAGCAATACCGCAGTCTGGACGCTTGATGTGCCTGCAGACGGCAAAACCACGCTGACCTACCGCGTTCAGGTGATTTATTGATGCCACCGACATCCTACGGAACGCTCTATCT
>JAEWTK010000042.1 GCA_023459535.1 Pseudomonadota bacterium | reverse complement strand
CTCCTATCACTCTCGAGATTCCACAAAACCTGGGCGGATTGCGCTTGGATCAGGCGTTGCAGAAACTGTTGCCGGATCAGTCACGTTCGCGCCTGCAGGCCTGGATCAAGGAAGGTCTGGTGACCATCGATGACAAGGCGACGACCTCCAAGCTCAAGGTATGGGGTGGAGAAAAGGTGCAAATAGTTCCGCAGGAGTCGCCACAGGCCAATGCATTCAAGGCGGAAGATATCGCACTGAATATCGTCTATGAAGATGATCATCTGCTGGTCATCAATAAGCCGGCAGGCATGGTCGTACATCCTGCAGCAGGTAATTGGGAAGGAACGCTACTGAATGCTTTGCTTTTCTATTTGCCGCAGCTGAAGGAACTGCCGCGCGCAGGCATTGTGCACCGCCTGGACAAGGACACCAGTGGCCTGCTGGTCGTCGCCAAAACCATCGCGGCACAGAACAGTTTGGTGAAACAGTTGCAGGCCCGCACAGTGAAACGCGAGTATCGTGCCATCGTCTGGGGCAATATCTGGCGCAACGGCAAGGTGGACCAGCCGATCGGCCGGCATCCACATAACAGAACCAAGATGGCTGTCAGCAAGATGGGCAAGCCTTCTGTGACGCATTACGAAGTGCTGGAACGCTTTGCCGTGCACACCTATGTGCGCTGCATGCTGGAGACCGGCCGCACACATCAGATCCGTGTCCACATGCAATACCTGAAAGCGCCTTTGGTGGGTGACCCGGTCTATGGCTTGCGCGGTATTGTGCCGCATCGCGCCATGACGCAGACGTTGATCGATGCGCTCGCCGGTTTCAAGCGGCAGGCGCTGCATGCCATCAAACTTGGGCTGATCCATCCGGAAACCGGCGAACCCATGCAATGGCAGATTGAGTTGCCGGCAGATATGAAGGCGCTGCTGGAGGCGATGCGTGCCGAGGATATCCCTGAGTCTGATGAAGAACTTCTTTTTGATTATGTCGATGATGAAGATGGTGAGGAAGGCGGGTTCGAGGAGATAGAGGAAGAGGACGATGTTGAGTGAGGGCGATCTGATCATTCCGCGTTGGCCGGCCCCTGAAAACGTCCGGGCTATCCAGACGACGAGGGCAGGCGGTGTCAGTGTCGCTCCCTATGACACCCTGAACCTGGGCATGCATGTGGAAGACAATCCGCTGAATGTTGCCAGAAACCGCCAGTTGCTCAACGCCTATGTGCCGACCGAACCCGTCTGGCTGAACCAGGTACATGGCATTACCGTGATCGACGCAGGTGCGACTTCCTGCGTGCCAGATGCCGATGCCGCCTTTTCAAAATCCAGAGGTGCTGTCTGTGCCGTGATGACTGCAGATTGCCTGCCACTGCTGTTCTGCAATCGACAAGGTACGGTAGTTGCGGCAACCCATGCTGGCTGGCGCGGACTCTGTGACGGTGCCATCGAGGCGACGATTGATGCCATGCAGGTGCCACCTGACAGCCTGATGGCTTGGCTGGGGCCCGCCATTGGTCCTCAGGCATTTGAGGTGGGCGAGGATGTGCGCCAGGAATTTATTGCCCAACAGAGCGAAGCAAGGGATGCCTTTGTACCTGTCGGTGACGGCAAGTGTCTGGGTAACATGTACATGCTTGCGCAATTGCGGCTCGGGCGTAAGGGTGTCACAGAGATTTATGGTGGCGGCATAGATCAGGATTTCTGCACTTACACCGACGCCAGCCGGTTCTTTTCCTTTCGCCGCGACGGCAAGACAGGCCGCATGGCCTCTTTGATCTGGCTTGAGTAATTGATGTCAGGCGGGTTTGAAAGCATGTTGCAACATCACGTCCTGCTGACAGCTCGTTTATAATGCTGGTTTTTCTGCGATTCCTTTCATGACAATTTCCGAATTATCTACGCTTGCCTGGATATTGGGCGCCTGCCTGCTGGGTGCCGTGCTGAGTGTGAGCAGTGCTGCCGCGCTTGCCCTCAACGCCCGTATCGCCTGGATTCCGATGCTGGTCAGTTATGCCATTGGCGCAATGCTGGGTGCCGTATTTCTCGAAATTTTGCCGCATGCCTTCAGCGAGACCAGCAGTATCGAAATGATGGCGGCGACGGTGCTGTTGGGCATATTGTTGTTCTTTGTGCTTGAAAAGCTGTTGCTCTGGCGCCACTGTCATGGGGATGAATGCGAAGTCCATGCGCCGCATGAGGAAGCGGATGCGCATCATGGCCACACGCATGCGCACACCCACGGCCATAGTCATGGGCACGACCAGGGCCGTAGCGGCATGATGATCATGGTCGGGGATACGTTCCACAATTTCGTCGATGGCATCCTGATCGCCGCCGCTTTCATGATTGACATCAAGCTCGGCGCGGTGACTGCGCTGGCAATCATTGCACATGAGATCCCGCAGGAAGTCGGTGACTTCCTCATCCTGCTGCATTCCGGATACACCAAAAAGCAGGCCTTGCTGTTCAATCTGCTTTCGAGTTTTGCCGCAGTCATTGGCGGATTGGTGGCGTACTTCGCCCTGCAAGTCGTCGCCAGTTGGATACCGACCATACTTGGTCTGGCTGCCGCGAGCATGATTTATGTGGCCGTGGCAGACCTGATTCCCAGTCTGCATAAACGCACGGAGCTGAAAGCTACCGTGCAGCAGGTCATACTAATCGCCCTGGGGATTACTTCCATCTGGCTGATCAAGCTGGTTTTGGAGTGATGACAGCTGTTTGTCGACACCTTGTGCAGCTTTCAGACGATTGCGCCGCCGTTGCGGCGTTCCCACAATCCAGATGAAAAGTGCGCAGGGCAGCAGGCCGTAAAACAGGAAGGTCAGAATACCGGCAGTGAAGCTGGATTCGGTAAAGGCCATGAGCAGGGTAACGTAAAGCCACGCGATCGCAACAATGTACATGATTAATTTTACAGACCGGAAAGTATGAGTTTATCTATGAGTTCCTCAGCGCCAAAAGTGGGTTTTGTTTCACTGGGTTGCCCCAAGGCCTCCTCAGACGCTGAACGCATTCTTACGCAATTGCGCGCAGAAGGCTATGAGATTTCAGGCAGTTATGAAGGTTCTGACCTGGTTGTGGTCAACACCTGCGGATTTATCGATAGCGCAGTCGAGGAATCGCTGGATGCCATCGGAGAGGCGCTGAACAAGAATGGCAAGGTCATCGTCACGGGTTGTCTTGGCGCAAAATCCGGTGTGGTGCAGGCGGCGCATCCCAGCGTTCTGGCAGTGACCGGGCCGCATGCGCTGGAAGAAGTGATGAGCGCAGTGCACGAGAATCTGCCGAAGCCGCATGACCCCTATACTGATCTTGTGCCGCCACAGGGCGTACGCCTGACGCCCAAACATTATGCCTATCTGAAGATTTCCGAAGGCTGCAACCACCGTTGCAGTTTCTGCATCATCCCCTCCATGCGTGGGGACCTGGTCAGCCGCCCGATCGGCGAGGTGATGAACGAGGCAGAAAACCTGGTGAATGCGGGTGTCAGCGAATTGCTGGTGATTTCGCAGGATACCAGCGCCTATGGCGTCGATATGAAATACCGCAGCGGTTTCTGGAACGGCCGTCCAATCAGGACCCGCATGACTGAACTGGTGAAAGCGTTAAGCGAACTGGGCGTCTGGGTCAGGCTGCATTATGTCTATCCATATCCGCACGTCGATGAAGTCATTCCGCTGATGGCGGACGGTTTGGTGCTGCCGTATCTGGATGTGCCGTTCCAGCATGCCAGCCCACGTATACTTAAGGCCATGAAGCGTCCTGCAAGCAGTGAGAATAATCTGGCACGCATCAAGGCCTGGCGCGAGATCTGTCCTGATATTGCGATCCGCAGTACCTTCATTGCCGGTTTTCCCGGTGAAACCGAAGAGGACTTTCAGCAACTGCTGGATTTTCTTGAGGAGGCACAACTGGACCGCGTTGGCTGTTTTGCCTATTCCGCTGTGGATGGCGCTGCAGCCAATGCATTACCGGATCAGGTGCCGGAGGAGCTCAAGCAGGAACGTCTTGCTCGTTTCATGGAACTGCAGGAGGCAATCAGCGCGGCCAAGCTGAATCAGAAGATTGGCCGTATCGAAACCGTACTGGTCGATGAGGTCGATGGCGATCAGGCGATCGCGCGTACCATGGCGGATGCGCCGGAGATTGATGGCGTGGTTTATCTGGCTGATGCAGAAGGCTTGCAGGTCGGCGATCTGGTTGAAGTGCAGATCACCGATGCCGATGGCCATGATCTATGGGCTGGTCCGCCTCAGTTCTAGTTGTGCGGTTGCCAGAATCGTCTACTTGAGTTGTTTGTCAGGCAGCCGCTTGGGTGATGTCCGGGCTCTCGGGGATTGCGGTAAAGAACTCCGGTTTGGGCTTTTCGCTATCTGCCCGATCTTCGATGAAATCCAGTGTATAAGGGCAGCGTAGAGGTTTTCGACAAACATTCTTCTTTTTGGTGCTGGTTACTTGGGTGTTGATGTAAGGCGTCTGACTGATACGAACATAACCGGCGCTTTCCAGCTTTTGCGCAGTGGTTTCAAACAGGCTGAGGGGGTTGTCGATATTTTGCAAGGTGACGACGCTCTTGCTGACCTTCACCACGTTGTACATCACGAACTTGTTGGAGTTTTGTTTGCCGTAAATCTCACCTGTGAGAATATCCACGTGCACTCCTTTTTATCAAAACTATATTGA
>JAEWTK010000041.1 GCA_023459535.1 Pseudomonadota bacterium | reverse complement strand
GGCAGTTCGTCAGTGATGCCTTGGCGTAGCGCATGCTCGCCCCCGTGCAAAAAGTCGCTATCGAACAGTCCAGCGACGTCGTCCGTTTCCACCGGGCCGTAGGCTACCCGACCTTGCGCTGTCGCCACTTCGACCAGCGGTTCCAGCCAGTGCATGCCGCGAGAGCCGTTTCTGACGATTTCGATCACGACGCCGCGACGCGCGGCTTCTGCTGCAATCTGCAGGGCAACTGCGTCCGCATCCATGGAAAGTGCGGCTGAATCTCTTGGGATGTAAACCTTGATGCTCATTGTGAATCTCTCGCAGCTTGAATCAGGCGGGTGAGTTTTTCCGGGCTGACGCGACCGTGGACTTTTTCATCCAGCATCACAGCCGGGGAAAGGGAGCAGTTGCCGAGGCAGTAGACTGGCTCCAGCGTCACGGCGCCATCGGCGCTGGTTTCGTGATAGTCGACTTGCAACAGCGATTTGGCGCAGGCTTCGATATCGGCGGAACCCATGGCCTGGCAGGATTCCGCGCGGCATACCTGCAACACATGACGGCCCGGCGGCTGGGTGCGGAAATGATGATAGAAGCTCACCACGCCATGTACTTCTGCAACGGACAGATTCAGCGCCTTGCCGATAGGGCTGTAACTCTCTTCCGGAATGTAGCCGATGTCGTCCTGTATCGCATGCAGCAAAGGGAGCAGGCCGCCTGGTGTGGTCCTGTATTGGTCGATGTGGATTTGAATCCTGGAAAAATTGGTCGCTTCCAAAATAGGCTCTTTCTGACTATCTCGCATAACAATCGATATATCTTACCAAATATTACGACGGTTATATCTTAATAAAGATATCGAAATCATTATTTGGTTCTGCATATAAGCACTATATTTCTGGATGCAGAACGTTTACGCCGTACATTCTGGTTTTAACAATCAAAAGGCGATCAAAGGATAGCAATGAAGCGTCGCGAGGCAAATTTGAGTACGGTGTATCAATCAGCGATAAATCCGCAAGGTTGCAGGTCACGCATCCGATTCGCCAGATGTGCGACAACAATCATTGCGACATGATTGTTGTCGCATGCGCTGGAACTGATTGCGCTACCAGGTATGGTCAAATGGCACCTGTATCAGGCGCGTCTGACAGCCGGTTGATGCAGGGCTAGTTACTGCGTTGGTAGAGGCGGAAGCTTTCGCGCCGTTCGGCGGCGCGCTTACCTTCCCAGATCAGGCGCCAGTCGTCGCCCGGTTCTATGTAGGGTTTGCCGCGTTCATCCTGTAGCAGATAGAAGCTGCATTCAATCCCGCGTTTTGGCGTGTGCAACTGAATATCGGCATAGTAATCGAGCAGTGCCGTCTGGGCGCCGCCGAGATTGGGACTCTGCAGGCAGTCGTAGCTGGCGGGAACAGCTGCCGCAATGCCGCGCATGACGCCGGCGTAACTACGGGCAGAATCGATCCAGGGCAGCCACAGACACATCAGCAGGCTCCAGACCATGGTGCAGCCGACCGCCCAATCGGTCACGGCTGCGCGGTTTGAGTGGCGGGAATTGTTGATGACCAGCAGCCAGATGATGGTGATGGCAATGGCAAAAGCAAATCCAACCCAGCCGAACACCGGCTCGCTGATGCCGGAAAGGAACTGCATGCGTTCGTTGAGTTTGGCTGGCCAGCCGGATTGCATGGCGAACCAGCCGAGCCAGATCAGAAAGGCCATGGTGCCGAAAAGCATGAGGCCGAACCAGTTGAGCAGGCCGGCGGCGCCGCGCTTCAGTGTCTCGACACTGCCTCCGGCGATGGCTGCCAAAGGCAGCAGGAAAACCAGCGCGTTGGCTTCGTTGGGATTGTTGCTTGTACCGATCAGGATGAGGCTGATCAGAAAGAAAGTGATGGGCAGCTGGAATTTCGGGTCGTGCAACAGGCTGCTACGGTAGTACCACAAGCCCCACATGGCCAGAGGCAGTGCCGGCAAGGCATACCAGCTCAAGGTTTTGAGGTAATACCAGTAATTGACTCCGCTGATACCGGCAATGCTGTTCTGCCACCAATCAAGCAAAATTTCCGGGGCATAGATCCAGCCCAGAACTGGCCAGACGAGCAGCCAGGGCGCTGAGAACAGGCTGGCGATGGCAACCACGATCAGAAAGCTTTTGTTGCGCCAAGCTGGGAATAGCAGCGGCAGGATGACGGTGGTTGCTGCCAGTATGAGAGCGGGTGTCAGTCCGATGGCAAGAAAGCTGATGCCGAGTCCGCTGCCAAGCAGTACGGAGGCGCGGTAGGGTCGTCTTTTTGCCAACGCCAACGCATAAAAGCCCATGGCGGTACCGGCAAGCCCGGCAACCTCGGGTTTCAGCAAGTGTGCCGTCAGCACCAGGCCCAGAGAACCCAAAAAGATGAAGGTGGTCTGGCGGCCGGTCCCATAGCCCCACAGCTCGCGGCCTATCATGCCTACCATGAGCAGGGTGATCGCCATCCAGAGGCCGGTGGCCAGCCTTGCGGCATCATGGGTATCAAGTATGGGCGAGAGCGCCTTGGCCATGCCGGTGGCGGTCAGATAATAAAGCGGAGGATATTCCATGTGCTGCTGACCTGCCGCGATAGGGGTCAGCAGGTTGTTACCCTGCAACATGGATTTGATGATGCTGACGCTTAGCGATTCATCCGGTTTCCATGGTTCATGGCCGATCAGGCCCATGCAGATCCAGATGATGCTCAGTACAATCAGCAGCCGGGTTTTCGCACGTTCGCCGATGCGCGCGCGCGGCGTTGCCAGATTGCCCTGCCAGTCATGTTCCAGTTCAAAAGCCATTTTTATCCGTTATTTTTGAACAGTGTCCATTGGTATTTTAAAAACAAAAAGGCAGCCATAGCTGCCTTTTTATCAAAAACGTACCAACAATTACATGCCGTACTTTTGACGGAATTTCTCAACGCGACCTGCAGTGTCCAGAATCTTCTGCTTGCCGGTGTAGAACGGATGGCACAGTGAGCAGACTTCAACGTTGAAGTCTTTGCCAATGGTTGTACGTGTCTTGAACTTGTTGCCGCAGCTGCAAGTTACGTTTACTTCAGGGTAATTCGGATGGATATCGGC
>JAEWTK010000040.1 GCA_023459535.1 Pseudomonadota bacterium | reverse complement strand
CTGAATGCCTGCGCAAAACACCGCCAGCGCACCGATACGCAGCAAAAAAGACAAAAGCGCTGCCTATTTTGCTGAATTTTTCCCTGAACCTGCACTAACTCGGAGCATGTTATGGACAATCAAAGCTTCATCATCCTGTCAAAATTCACGGTCGAGGCACGCAAGGTCATCGGCACCGTCAACCCGGCCCGACTGCTCAAGGATGCTGATTACAGTGAAACCGTTTTCGAAAGAGTAGACGCGTCGGATGATGCCGACCTCATTCTGCTCAGCCTGCAGTTGCGCCAGCAACTCGGCCTGCTCGACACCGGGGCAAACGACAAGGAAAGCATGCCCGACCTTGCGATGGAACAGGTGTCGGCGGCGGCGCTACCTGCCGGCAAGTACATGTTCGGTGCAAGAGGATGACGTAGCCACCTGAGACGGACTTACGTATCATCGGGGTTTGCATTCAGATTACCCCTTTTGATGTCCGTCTCCACCCAACGCGCACTGGTATGGTTCCGTCGCGACTTGCGCGATTACGATCATGCCGCCCTCTATCAGGCACTGAAATCCTCGCAAGAGGTCTATTGCGCCTTCATTTTTGATACCGAGATTCTCGGCCTGTTGCCGGACAAGGCCGATCGGCGCGTCGAATTCATCTGGGAAAGCGTACGCGAACTAAAACTTGCGCTGCAGCAGCAAGGCGCCGACCTAATTGTGCGCCATGGCGCCGCCAGCATTGAAATCCCCAAACTGGCGAAAGAACTGGATGTCACTGCAATTTTCGCCAACCACGATTACGAACCGGCAGCCATACGGCGCGATGCCTCGGTCGCCCATACCTTGGCCCAGGCCGGCATCGCATTTCACAGTTTCAAGGATCAGGTGATCTTTGAGCGGGACGAAGTCCTGACCCAGGCCGGCAAACCTTATGGGGTGTTTACCCCCTACAAGAACGCCTGGCTGAAGAAACTTGACGACTTCTACCTGCGGGCCTATCCGGTCGACCGCTATATTGCCAACCTTGCTCCCGGCAAGGCGACAGAGCTGTCATCACTCGAATCCATAGGATTCGAGCGCACCAACCTCAGCCGCATGCAACTGCCGACCGGCATGTCAGGCGCACAGCGGTTATTTTCCGACTTCATCGAGCGCATGCCGAAATATCAGGCCGCACGTGACTTTCCTGCCGTCAAAGGCCCTTCCTATCTGTCCGTACACCTGCGCTTCGGCACCATTTCCATCCGCCAACTGGCGCGTACAGCTTGGCAAATGGGCGGCGCCGGTGCAGAAACCTGGTTGAGCGAGCTGATCTGGCGTGATTTCTATTTCCAGATTCTGCACCACCACCCGCACATCGCTGAAGGCCACACCTACAAGGCCGAGTACGACAAACTGCCATTCCCCAACGAGGAGACGCTGTTTCAGGACTGGTGCAATGGCCGTACCGGCTATCCGCTGGTCGACGCGGCCATGCGCCAGCTGAACCAGACCGGCTGGATGCACAACCGCCTGCGCATGGTAACGGCCAGTTTTCTGGTAAAAGATCTGCTGATCGACTGGCACCTGGGTGAACGCTATTTTGCGGACAAATTGCTGGATTTCGACTTCAGCGCCAACAATGGCGGCTGGCAATGGGCGGCCTCCACTGGTTGCGATGCACAGCCGTGGTTCCGCATCTTCAACCCCATCACCCAGTCGGAAAAATTCGACGCGGAGGGAAAGTTCATCCGCAAATATATTCCTGAGCTTGCCGCCTGCAATCAAAAGGAAATCCATGCACCATGGCTGATGCCATCGCTTCGCCAGCAGCAACTCGGCATCATCATCGGCAAGGATTACCCAATGCCGGTCATCGACCACGCGACACAACGCGCCAAAGCTCTTGCCCTCTACAAGCAGGCATCGGCCGCGCCGGCGTAAACAAGGCCAGTCGTGCAGCAACAGCATGCCTGCTGGCGCATGTCAAAACAGTAGACAAGGTCCGGTCCGTCAGTTAAAGTTCGCTCTAATCAAGGCCTTATTCTGTAATATCTTGGCAATAATAAATAAATACAAACGGGTTACCGAATGCAGATACAAACTAAAAGCATATTGATCACAGCCTTACTGGCATTGATGCTCTCGGGGTGCGCATCAACCGCCAACAACGATCCGCTTGAAGGGATCAATCGTGGCATCTACAAATTCAACGACGTCGCCGACAAGGCTGTCATCAAACCGGTCGCCGGTGCCTACAAGGCTGTGTTGCCGAGCCCGGTGCGTAGTGGTGTCAACAACTTCTTCGGCAACCTGAGCACTTTCGTTTCCGTTATCAACGACCTGCTGCAATTCAAGTTCGACAAGGCCGCTGAAGGCGCCGGCCGTTTCGTCATCAACTCCACCTTCGGTATTGCCGGCTTGGTGGATGTAGCTTCCATGGATGGCATTGAAAAACGCAAGGAAGACTTTGGTCAAACCTTGGGATACTGGGGTGTAGGTAGCGGGCCTTACATCGTCCTGCCATTCCTCGGCCCATCGAACATACGCGATACCGCAGGCTTGGTGGTCGACAGCGCGGCATTCGATCCGATTGGTTATATTGATGACCCGGCAACCAGAAATAGTGCCATTGCACTGAAGTTCCTGGACAGACGCTCACAACTGCTGCCGGGTAGCGACCTGCTGGATGAAGCCGCACTGGATCCTTATGCCTTCATGCGCGACGCCTACTACCAGCGCCGTCAGAGCCAGATCTATGATGGCAATCCACCTGTGCAGAATGGCGAATACGACTACTGATATTTAGTAATGTGCATGTCAAACAAAAAGCCCTGAAATTTCAGGGCTTTTTTATTGACCTCTATCGTATTCCCAGCCGTTTATTCCCCGGCAACCGTCATGCGCTCAATCAGTATCGAGCCGACCTGGCGGGATCCTTGCACCAGCACATCATTGCCCAGCGCCACGATCTGCATCAGCATATCCTTCATATTGCCGGCAATGGTAATTTCCTCCACCGGATAAGCAATCACGCCATTCTCCACCCAGAAACCGGCTGCCCCACGTGAGTAGTCCCCTGTCACCATATTGAGACCATGTCCGAGCAACTCTGTCACCAGCAAACCCGTGCCCATGGTTGCCAGCATCCGTTCAAAACTCAACTGATATTCCGCACCCTGAACATGCCGCACAATCAGATTGTGGCTACCGCCGGCATTACCTGTCGTCGTCATGCCCAGCTTGCGTGCCGAGTAACTGGAAAGCAAATAGCCTTGCAGAACGCCTTTTTCCACTAGCATGCGCGGCACGGTTGCCACACCTTCGGCGTCGAACGCACTACTGGCCAATCCTTTGAGCAGATGTGGCTGTTCTTCGATATCGACGATGGGGGAAATAACCTGCTTGCCCAGGCTGTCGAGCAGGAACGAGGATTTACGATAGAGATTGCCGCCCGACACCGCAGCGACCAGGCTGGAGATCAAGCCAGAGGCAAGAGGCGCCTCGAACAACACCGGCACTTGCGCCGTCTTCAGCTTACGACAACCCAGCCGCCTGACCGTACGCTCACCGGCCTTCTGGCCGACATGCTCGGGTGACTCCAGATCGGATGCCGCACGCGCAGTTGTATACCAGTAATCGCGCTGCATACTCTGTCCGTCTTCGGCGATGACCGAAGCACTGATGCCATGGCGTGAAGTCGGATAACCGGCACAGAATCCATGGCTGTTAGCATAGACCGACAGGCTTTCTGAATTGGAAACACTGGCAC
>JAEWTK010000039.1 GCA_023459535.1 Pseudomonadota bacterium | reverse complement strand
CTGCGCGATCTGGACCGTCTGCTGGTGGAAGAGACCGGCCTGCCGGTCATTGTCGCCGAAGACCCGCTCACCTGTGTCGCCCGCGGCTGTGGACGCGCACTGGAAGAAATGGACAAACTGGGCAATGTATTTGCCAGCGAATAGTCAGTACCTACAATTTTTTACGCAACCAACAGGCCGCTATTGCTTCACGCGGCTTGTTTTTTTCTGAAAGCAATCAGGCACCATGCCTCGCGCTCTGGAACCTCAGCAAACACCGGCATTTTTTGTTCGCGGCCCGAGTCCTCTTGCCCGGCTGGTGTTCTTTTCCGCACTGTCACTGGCCCTGATTGCCACCGATTCACGCCTGCATTACCTGACCGAAGTACGCCAGGGGTTCATTGCCCTGCTGCATCCGCTGCAGGTTGTCGCCAACGCCCCGTTCAATCTCTACCACACCAGCGCCGAATACCTGACCGCACACAACACACTGGTGGAAACCAATCGCCAATTGAGTGAGCAGGCGCTGCATGACGGCGCCAAATTGCAGCGCCTGAATGAACTGGAGGTCGAGAACGAACATCTGCGCAGCCTGCTGGGCGCCTCGCAGATCATCGCCCAGCCAGCCCGGTTGGGCGAGGTTTTGCACATGGGACGCGATCCCTTTACACAGAAAATGATGGTCAATCTGGGTAGCCGCCAAAACATCAAACCAGGACAAGCCGTGGTTGATGGCGACGGCGTCATCGGCCAAGTGACCCGTGTCTACCCCTTCTCCAGCGAAGTAACCCTGATCACCGACAAGGAGCTATCGATCCCGATCCAGATCGAACGCAACGGCCTGCGTGCCATCGCCTTCGGCGCCGGTGTCGACAATGTGCTGGACCTGCCTTATCTGCCAGTCAACGTCGATATCCAGATCGGCGACCGCCTCATCACTTCCGGCATTGATGGCGTCTATCCGGTCGGGCTCGCGGTTGCCGAGGTCACGAACATCGAACGCAACCCTGATTCACCATTCGCTCAAATCACCTCAAAACCCGTAGCAGGCATCAAGAACCACCGCCAGGTGCTGTTGATCAGCATCCCTGAAATCGAATCGGCACTAGGCACCGTCATCAACAATGCTGACGATTCCACAAAAACCGGGACACTAGCCGAGAAAAAGAGCCCAGCCACCACTTCACCAGCAGGATCTACCAGCCCGCATGTCAAACGTCAGCCTTAAACACGTCTACGCCTCCATGCTGCTGGCGATGCTATTCCAGCTGCTTCCCTGGGAGGGACTGGCGCTGGAATTGCGGCCGGACTTCATGCTGTTGACCGTCATCTACTGGTTACTGCGGGCGCCGCATCTATGTCATATCGGCACAGCATGGTTTGCCGGACTCCTGATCGACCTGGCGACCGGTGGCCTGTTCGGTCAGTACGCGCTGGCTTATGCAATGACGGCATTTCTCGCCGTCAGCTATCAGCGCAGACTGGCCCTGTTCAACATCTGGCAACAGACCGCCTATGTCTTTTTTCTGCTGTTGCTTTCCCAGACCACGGCCATGGTACTCAAACTATTCGGCGGGGATGATTTCCCTGGCTGGGATTACTACCTGCACAGCCTGAGCGGCATCCTGCTCTGGCTGGTCATCATCTTCTCACCCATCGGTGTAGAAGCACCTCCGCACAAGAGTTAAGGGCAAGCTGGCAGCATGAACGTACGTTCCGAGCTGAAAAACTACCGGCAGGAAAGTTACTATTTCCGCATACGTCTCGCGGTTGCCGCGGCATTCGTGCTGTTCTGTTTTGGCATCTTGGCCACGCGCCTGTTCTACCTGCAAATGGCAAAACATGAGCACTATCACACGCTGGCCGAAAACAACCGCATTTCGCTGGTGCCTATCGTACCGAATCGCGGCCTGATATTCGACAAGAATGGCGTGGTACTGGCCCACAACTTTTTTGTCTACACGCTGGAAATCACGC
Source organism: Pseudomonadota bacterium (assembly GCA_023459535.1). GTDB lineage: Bacteria > Pseudomonadota > Gammaproteobacteria > Burkholderiales > Methylophilaceae > UBA6140. The sequence continues at coordinate 4,362 of JAEWTK010000039.1, read as the reverse complement.
CGGCTCGCGTCAAGGATGTCGAAGACACCATCAACCAACTCAGCGAACTGGTGGAGATCGGCACCCTGGACCGCAAACGCTTCAAGAAGATACTCTCCGAGAGCCAGGAATTTGAAAGCGTGCCGCTGAGGACACACCTGAATGAAGCTGAAGCCGCGCGCTTCGCCGTCAATCGCTACCGTTTCCCAGGTGTTGAGATCAAATCACGACTTTTCAGACACTATCCGCAAGGTGCGCTCGGTTCACATATGGTCGGTTATATCGGCCGCATCAACGACAAGGATCTCACCAACCTGAAGGAATCGGGCGAACTTTCCAATTACAAGGGTTCCGACCACATCGGCAAAAGCGGACTGGAGGAATATTACGAAAACATCCTGCACGGCAAGACCGGTTTCAAACAGGTAGAGATCGATTCCGGCGGCCATGCCGTGCGCGTACTTTCGAGCACGCCGCCCGTACCCGGCGACAACCTCATCCTTTCTGTGGACAGCAAGCTGCAGAAAATCGGCGAGGATGCTTTCGGCGACCGGCGCGGGGCACTGGTCGCCATCCAGCCAAAAACCGGCGAAGTACTGGCCTACGTCAGCATGCCGACTTTCGACTCCAACCTGTTCGTCGGCGGCATCGACACCGAAAGCTGGAAGGCACTCAATGAGTCGCTGGACAAACCCTTGATCAACCGCCCTTTACGCGGCATCTATCCGCCCGGCTCCACCTTCAAGCCCTTTGTCGCACTGGCCGGGCTGGAGGCAGGCAAACGCGCACCACCATTCAGCATCAATGACTCCGGCTTTTTCACGCTGCCCGGCAACACCCACCGCTACCGCGACTGGAAGCCACAAGGCCATGGCGTAGTGGACATGCGCAAGGCCATCACCATCTCCTGCGACACTTTCTTCTACGGGCTCGCTCATGAAATGGGCATCCATGCCATGACTGACTTCGTCCGACATTTCGGCTTCGGTCAGAGATCCGGCATCGATATCAGCGGCGAACTTGAAGGCTTGCTACCAACCCCTGAATGGAAAAAGCGCCGCTGGAACCAGCCCTGGTATCCCGGCGAAACAGTGATTTTCGGCATCGGTCAGGGTTACATGCTGGCGACCCCCATGCAACTGGCTCAGGCAACAGCCATCTTTGCCAACAATGGTGTCGCCATGAAACCGCATCTGGTCACCGGCATTCAGGAAGCCAGCTCAGGGATTGTCCGTCCGGTGGAGCAGGTAGTGACTGACAGAATAGAGCTGAAGCCGGAAAACGTCGAAATCGTCAGAAAAGGCATGGAGGATGTGACCCTGCCCGGCGGCACTGCCGTCGCGGTCGGCGCCGGTGCACCCTACACGGTCGCCGCCAAAACCGGCACGGCACAAGTGGTTGGTATCAAGCAGGGTGAAAAGTACGATGCCAGCAAGCTGGATGAACGTCACCGCGACCATGCCTTGTTCATCGCCTATGCACCGGCCGACGATCCACAGATCGCATTGGCCATCATCGTCGAGAATGGCGGTAGCGGCGGGTCAGTCGCCGGGCCGATTGCACGCAAGGTGATGGACTACTATCTGCTCGGCAAGGAACCCGCAGAAAGCACACCGGCAACACCACTTGCCTTGCCGGAAGCCGCAATCGCTCCGGCAACTAACGAGGAACACACCCATGATTGATCGCATCTACAAAGGCCTGGTCCGGCATATCGATGGCTTTCTCATGGGCTGCCTGCTACTGACCCTGTTACTGGGACTCTTCGTGCTGTACAGCGCATCGGGAGAAAGCAGCGCCAGGATATTGGCACAGTTGTCCAATATCTCTGTTGCTCTGCTGATCATGTGGCTGGCGGCCAACATCCCGCCACAGCATCTGGAACGTATTGCCCTGCCGCTTTATCTGCTCGGTGTCCTGCTACTGCTCGGTGTCGCACTGTTCGGCGAAATCACCAACGGCGCCCGACGCTGGCTCGATCTGGGTGTCGCACGCATTCAGCCCTCCGAACTGATGAAGATCGGCGCGCCGATGATGCTGGCCTGGTATTTCGCCAAGCGGGAGGAATCCCTGCGCCTAACGGATTATGCGATTGCCGCCGCACTCCTCGCCGTCCCCGCCGCCTTCATCCTGAAACAGCCGGATCTGGGCACGACCCTGCTGATTCTCGGCTCAGGCATGTTCGTCATCTATCTTGCCGGCTTCAGCTGGAAGCTGATACTGGCGATTGCAGCAGCGTTCGCTGCGCTGGCCCCCGTCCTGTGGACGCTGCTACACGACTACCAGCGCCAACGCATCCTGACCCTGATCGACCCGCACCAGGACCCGCTCGGCGCCGGCTATCACACCATTCAGGCCAGCATCGCCATCGGCTCCGGCGGGCTGGCAGGCAAGGGCTGGCTCAATGGCACGCAATCCCAACTGGACTTCATCCCGGAACGTACCACGGACTTCATCCTCGCCGTGTTCGGTGAAGAATTCGGCCTGCTCGGAAACCTTTTGCTGCTATTGCTGTTCACACTCATCATCGGCCGCGGGCTGGTGATTGCAGCACAGGCACAAAACACCTTCTGCCGTTTGCTGGCAGGCAGTATCAGCCTGACCTTTTTCACCTATGCATTCGTCAACATCGGCATGGTCAGCGGCATCCTGCCTGTGGTCGGCGTACCGCTACCACTGATCAGTTACGGCGGAACTTCCCTGGTGACACTGATGCTGGGATTCGGTATTTTAATGAGCATTCAAACCCATAAAAAACTGGTGGCGACATGATGAAAATCCTGCATGCACTGACGATTATCCTCTTCAGCCTGCTGCTCGGCGCCTGCGGCAGCGCCAGCGTCAAACCGGAACGGCCCGCCGGCCCCACAGCCCCGACCAGCAAATCCAGCACTGGCGGCGGCTATTATCTCGATGACGGCCCCGGCGAGATATCCCAGGCCGAACTGGAACGTATCCCGGATGCCGTGCCACGCGCAGAACCCCTACGCGCCGCCAACAGCCGCCCCTATACCGCACTCGGCCAGCAATACGTGCCGATGAGTGAGTACCGGCCCTACAAACAACGCGGCGTCGCCTCCTGGTACGGCAAACGCTACCACGGCAATCAGACAGCAAGTGGCGAGCGCTATGATATGTACGCCATGACCGCCGCCCACACCACGTTGCCCATTCCCAGCTATGTGCGCGTCACCAATCCGGAGAACGGCCGCTCGGTGGTGTTGCGCGTCAATGATCGCGGCCCATTTCTGCACGACCGGCTGATCGACGTTTCCTATGTTGCAGCACATAAACTCGGCATTGTCGGCAAAGGCAGCGGTGTGGTCGATGTCGAATGGATTGATACCCGGCCCGAGACCATGGCCCGTGCTTCATCTAACCAATCAAATGCTCCGAACAATATGACTGCCAGCACCAGCGGCGTCTATGTGCAGGTCGGCGCTTTCAAATCGCAGGAAAATGCAGATCGGCTGCGCGAGAACCTGCAGAACAGGAATCTGGCTGTCACTGCTGACGGCAGGAATGTGCCCATCCAGAACTGGTATAATGAGGACACCTATCGCGTCAGGCTAGGTCCCTACCAGAATCGTTCCGAGGCAGATCTGGCCGCCGGCAGAATCAACCAGAGCATAGGCACCAACGCAATTGTCGTTTTCCAAAACTAATCCGTTAAAGATTTGAACATGTCCCTATTGAAATCGCTTTTCATTGCCGCATCCCTGATCTTCGCTTCCACCATTGTCGTCGCCGCCGACATCCCGCCGCCGCCCAGCATGGCGGTGAAGTCCTATGTGCTGCTTGACGTCAACAGCAACCGCTTTATTGCGGAAGAAAACGCGACCATGCGTGTGGAACCCGCTTCTCTGACCAAGGTCATGACTGCCTACCTGACTTTCAAGGCATTGAAGAACGGTCACCTGCAGCCGGACCAGCAGATTCCTGTCAGCACCTACGCATGGAAAGCCGAAGGTTCCAGAATGTTCATAGAACCGAACCGTCCGGTCACCGTTGAGGAATTGATTCACGGCGTCATCATCCAGTCCGGTAACGACGCTTCAATTGCGCTGGCGGAAGCCATCGGTGGCTCCGAGGAAGTCTTTGCCCAACTGATGAACCAGGAAGCCAAGCGCCTGGGCATGAACAATACCAACTTCATGAACTCCACCGGTCTGCCGGACCCCGACCACTACACCACTGCACATGACCTCGCCACCCTGGCCGCCGCGCTGATTCAGGATTACCCGGAACAATACCAGCGCCTGTATTCGATGAAGGAATACACCTACAACAACATCACCCAACCCAACCGCAACCTGCTACTGTGGCGCGACCCGCATGTCGATGGCATCAAGACCGGCCATACCAAGGCTGCCGGTTACTGCC
>JAEWTK010000038.1 GCA_023459535.1 Pseudomonadota bacterium | reverse complement strand
GTTCAAGCGTATCACCCCTGCGGTACTGATACTTGGCAGCCTGCCATTTGCACTGGTTGGCGCCGTCTGGTTTCTTTACCTGCTTGGTCATCACTTCTCGATTGCCAGTGGCGTTGGCCTGATTGCGCTGGCGGGCCTTGCGGCCGAGTTCGGCATCATCATGCTGGTTTACCTGGATGAGGCGCTTGAGCGCCATCGAACTGCGGGCACACTGAAGACGGACGATGACTGGCGCAAGGCGTTGATGGAAGGCGCTGTGCTCAGGGTGCGGCCCAAGGCCATGACGGTAGCCGTCATCCTGGCAGGCCTGATTCCGATCTTGATCGGTTCAGGCACCGGCTCAGAAACCATGAGCCGTATTGCCGCGCCTATGGTGGGCGGCATGCTGACGGCGCCACTGCTGTCCTTGTTCGTCTTGCCGGCGGTTTATATGTTGCTGAAGTCCAGAAGCTGACGTGTTTTTGTCCGGAATCCCGGTCAGTCCGGGTTCCGGTAACTGATGTCGATGATCTCGTAGCTTTCCTCGCCGGCCGGTGTCTGCACGCGCACCACATCACCGATCTGCTTGCCGAGCATGGCCTTGGCCAGCGGCGAGATCCAGCTGATATAGCCCTTGGACGGTGCCAGTTCGTCCTGGCCGACAATGCGGTAGCGATGCTCGCTGTCACGCTCCAGCGAGTACAGCGTGACCCAGGCACCGAAATAAACCTTTTTCAGTCCCTGTTGCAGGGAGGGGTCGACCACCTCGGCGTTGTCCATGCGCTTGATCAGGAAGCGCATGCGCGAATCGATCTGGCGCAGGCGCTTCTTGCCGTAGATGTAGTCACCGTTCTCCGAGCGGTCGCCGTTGCTCGCCGCCCAAGCCACGGTGCGCACGACTTCCGGCCGTTCCACCTTGCGCAGCTGCTGGAACTCTTCTTCCAGTGCGGCAAAGCCTTCGGGCGTAATGTAGTTTTTCGGCGGGGTGGGTTTCTTTTCTTCCATGTCGCGTATGGTATCTCACTGTCATGTGTGCTTGAACATCAAAACCATTATTAGCCACAGAGCGCACAGAGCACACAGAGTAAAAACATGGATGATACATTTTGCGCAGATAACGAGGATGTCGTGCCAACCCGCTGGGTAAATCAGGCGGCTTAGGGTTGTTCCAGACGGTTTTCTCTGTGCTCTCTGTGTCCTCTGTGGCTTATTGCTTTTAACAAGTTAAAATAACCCCGTGAACCCTTCGCCATCACTTGTCCTTTGTTCCACGGCCCGCCTCGCGCGTAGCCTGCGCAACCTGCATGCGCGCAAACTGGCGGCCAGCCAGCAGCAATGGCAACCCTTGCCGGCCTTTACCCTCAATGTCTGGCTCGAGGAGTGGATAGAACAGGCGCTGCTTTGCGGCGATATCGCGCCGGACGATATGCCGCGTGGCATGTTGAGCGGCGCGCAGGAGCGTTTGCTGTGGGAGCAGGCGATAGAGAGCACGCTGAAGGATCTGGATAGCGAACCGCTGTTCGACAAGGCGGGTCTGGCGGCGGCGGCGCAGGAGGCCAATCGTCTGCTGATCGAGTGGAATCTCAGCCTGGATATGGATGATCTCGCCGAGGAAACGCGACAGTTCCTGCTCTGGCGTCAGCGTTTCCAGTCGCTTTGCAAGCAGGGGGGCTGGCTGGAGCCGGTGCGTTACTTCAGCTGGCAGCTGCAAAGCCTGGAAAGCGGCACAGGTTCGGTGCCTTCTGACATCCGTCTGGCAGGTTTCGACCGGTTGAGCCCCTTGCAACAGCGCTTGATCGATGCCTTGCGCGCTCGCGGGGCCAAAGTCAGCACGCACACTCTGGGTTTTGCGCAAGCGCAGGCCGCCAGCCGAGTGGAACTGAACGATCAGGTCGCCGAATGCCGGGCAGCAATCGAGTGGGCCAAAAGGCTCTTGGAACGGAACCCGGCGGCCCGGCTGGCGATTGTCGTGCCTGAGCTCAGTGCGCTGCGCGATACGCTGGCTTCCCTGCTGGATGAGGCTTTTCATTCGGATTGTGTGACGCCGATGCTGGCGCAGGCATCACGTCGTTATGACTTTTCGCTGGGTGTGCCGCTCAGCTCGCAACCCATCATCACAGCCGGCCTGAACCTCTTGCGTTTCGGCTTGCAGCGGCAGGCCATTCCTCAGGCCGAAATCTCCGAACTGCTGCTGAACCCCTACTGGTCGGCCGCATTCTCCGAGGCCGATGCCCGCGCGCAGCTGGATGCCAGCATGCGTGAGTGGCTGCCGCTGACATTGACGCCGCAGAGATTCCAGCATTTCGTGCAGAAATCCCTGAATGGCGAGCGGCCATTGCTGCTGGCCGCACTCAGTCAGGATTTGCAGGCTCTGCTCAGGCTTGGCCAGTCTCAGTCTGCGAGAAAGTTGCCTTCGGCATGGGCGACGGTATTCCGCGACATGCTGCATGAAACTCACTGGCCCGGTGAGCGCAGCCTCTCCAGCCATGAATACCAGGCGCTGCAGTCGTTCGAGAAATCGTTACAGTCGCTGAGCGAACTCGACCCGTTGCTGGGGCCCACCCATGCGACCGAAGCTATAAAGCGTCTCGCCCAGTTGTGCAAGGAGCAGATATTCCAGCCCGAGGCGGCAGACCTGCCGCAATTGCAGGTGCTCGGCATGCTGGAGGCTGCGGCCGAGCCGCTGGACGCCATGTGGGTGATGGGCATGAACGACCACGTTTGGCCACCTGCGCCTAACCCCAACCCCTTGCTGCCCGCGCAATTGCAAAGAGCCGTTGGCACGCCGAACGCCGATAGTCGTGTGCAAATGGAGTTCGCCGAGGCGATCCAGCGTCGGCTGCTTTCGAGCGCCAGCAAGGTCGTGTTTTCCAGTGCCCAGAAGGACGGCGAGCGCCTGCTGCGTATCAGCCCGTTGCTGCACGATGTGGTACCGGCCGAAGACGACTGTCCGCTGTTCGCCACGCTGGCGGAAACGCTGGCGGTCGATGCACCCAAGCACCTGCATTTTCTCGACGATGCCAGGGCGCCGCAGATTCAGGAAGGCGAGCATGTCTCGGGCGGTACCGGCCTGTTGAAGGCGCAGGCCATTTGCCCGGCCTGGGCTTTTTACCAGTACCGTTTGCACGCCCGGGCGCTGAAAGCGCCGGTCAACGGGCTGGATGCGATGGAGCGCGGCACCCTGGTGCATGCCGTGCTTGAGCGTTTCTGGGCCGACCGACGCTTGAGCGAAGTGCAGGCCATGCCGGTCGAGACACTGGATGCAGCGGTGACTGAAGCGACGGATCAGGCGCTGGCGGTATTCAATGAAGAACGGGATGCTAGTCTGTCCGAACCTTTCATTGCGCTTGAGCGTGAGCGGTTGCGCAAGCTGACGCTGGCCTGGCTACGCGAGGTGGAAATGCAGCGCAGCATGGATTTTGCCGTGACCGCACGCGAGCAGGAAAATCGAATCACGCTAGAAGGCATTTCCATCCGGCTGGTGCTGGACCGCATCGATACGCTGGAAGACGGTAGCCTGGTCCTGCTCGATTACAAGACCGGTCGCCAGAACAATTACAGGAATTGGGCCGACGCTCGCATCACCGAACCGCAATTGCCGATCTATGCAGCGTTTGTGCTGACCGACAGCGATGTGGCGGCAGTCTGTTTTGCGCAGGTCAGGATCGACGATAACGGTTTCATGGGCATCAGCCGCGATGCCGATGTGGTGCCAGGCGCGGTGGCGCTGAGCGATGCACGGGGCCGCAAGATATTCGCTGAGGCCGATTTTCCGGACTGGCCATCGGTGTTGACGCACTGGAGAAACAGCATCGAAAACATCGCGCGTGAATTGAAATCCGGCGAGGCGGCCATCCGTTTCGAGGATGAAAAAAAGTTGGCCTACTGTGAAGTGCTGCCGCTGCTGCGGTTGCCGGAAAGGCTGCTGCAGTTCGAACGCCCAGAGCTGACGGAAAAGATGCATGGCCAGAAACCGGTAGGCGGAGAGCCGCGATGAGTGTGAGCGTTCCACAACACCTGCTGGAAGAGGATGCACAAAGCCGCATCCGCGCACTGGATGCCAGTGAGTCTTTCATCGTCGAGGCGCCGGCCGGTGCGGGCAAGACCGAACTGCTGACGCAGCGTTTTTTGAAGCTGCTGCAGACGGTGAACGAGCCGGAAGAGATCATCGCCATCACTTTCACCAACAAGGCCGCTTCCGAGATGCGCGCCCGTGTCCTGGACAGCTTGCTGGATGCGGCGGACGAAGTGCCGATTGACAAGGAACACAAGCAGCAGACCCGTGCTCTGGCGCTCAGTGCACTGCTGCGCGGTTCTGAACGCGGTTGGCGACTGCTGGAAAATCCTTCGCGTCTGCGCATCTACACCATCGACTCGTTCAGTAGCCATCTGGCGCGGCAGATGCCCTTGATGAGCCGTTTCGGCGCACAGCCCGGCGTGCGCGAAGACGCCATGCCGTATTACGAGGAGGCCGCCACCCGCACGCTGGAACTGCTGGAGACCGAAGGTGTGGGCGAGATCGTGCAGCAGGCGCTGCATTATTTCGATAATGACGCCTACCGGTTGAACCAGCTGCTGGCCGAGATGCTGGCCAGGCGTGACCAGTGGCTGGACTACACACAGAACAACGCTACGCCCGAGATCGCGGAGCAGGCACTGGGCCGCATGATCCTGCAGGATATCGAAGCCGCCGCTGTTTGCCTTGGCCCCGCCCGGCAGCAGGCGCTGATGCCGCTGGCGCGATTCGCCGCCAGCAATCTGCCCTGCGAGCATCCGATTGCCTTGCTGCGCGACTGGGAAACCGTGATTCCGGCCAGGCCGGAAGCGCTCTCCATTTGGCGCGCGGTCTGCGAC
>JAEWTK010000037.1 GCA_023459535.1 Pseudomonadota bacterium | reverse complement strand
GCCATTGACATCGACCGCACGTGTATCCCCTGCCGAAGACGTCAGCGAAGTCAGGATGTCCTTGCAGCGATCGACTTGTTTGCGCAGTAGATCGAGATCCTGCTGCAACTCCGGGATATGGGAATATTCCTCGCTCATTTCGCGGGTCAGCACGGCCATGGTTGCCAGCGGTGTACCCAATTCGTGCGCGGCTGCCGTGGCTAGTGCGCCCAGTGCGAGCATGCGCTCACTCTCCAGCGCCGATTCCCGTGCTTCTGCTGTGATGCGGTCGTATTCACGCAGGTTCTGCCCGATACGCGTAACGAAGAAGGCAAAGATGCCGGCGCTGACCACAAAGCCCAGCCACATGCCGACCAGATGGATATCGAGATCCATGCCGACCCCGGCATGCACATGCAGATGGGATAAGGGCATGTGGAAGAACACCAGCATGGAATAACTGAGTACCGCCAGCCCGGCAATCAGCCAGACATAAAGCGTGTTGAGCGCAACCGCGGCGATCGCCAGCGGCAACAGGTACATCCAGACGAAAGGGTTGCTGTAGCCGCCGGTGAAATAAAACAGCGTCGTCAGCGCAACGATATCCCCCAGCAATTGCACCAGCAGCTCGGCTTCGCTGACGCCGACCGGATCGCGCAGGCGCCACCAGGTCATGACATTCAGCAACAGCATGCCGCCCAGCGCCACAGCTATCGGCCAGGGGTTCAAGGGAATATTGAGGTAATGCAGTAGCAGTGCAATCGATGCCAGGAAGCCGATGACGACATTGCGCACCCAGAACAGGCGGCGCAGGTTTTTAGTCGCGGCGGAATGCGGATGGAAATGTCTGGCGAACATGTTTCGATTTTAGCGCGCAATGCATGAACTTTGTTGCGACAAATTGCCGCGATGGTTCATCCGGTCGATTGTGGAGCCTGTTGTGTCAATGGCTGATTGCGACGATATGTCGCATTTTCTCCGCCAGCGCTTGCACCTAGAATGCACACACAATAAAAACAGGGGGTTAACATGAGCTTGAGCAAGAATATGCTGATTCTGTCAGCTGCGATGCTTTGCGGCACTGCTGTGGCGGCCGAGAGTGCCGATCCCGCAGAAGAACAAAAACTGGCCGGGGTCACGGATATCAGCCTGCCGGATATTGATGTGTACGGCGCGATGGACATGTCGGCAAAATATGCGACACCGCAATCGACGGCAGTGACCCGCTTTCAGGCAGACAACCTGATTGTGCCGCAGAGCAGTCAGGCCATCAATTGGGCGCAGATTCAGGACAGTGGGGCGATCGATGTAGCCGATGTGCTGAAAAGCGTGCCATCTGCCTACAGCGGCAATAGCAGAACTGCACCATTTGCCAGCTTTTCCTGGAAGCTGCGCGGCTTCGATGCCTCGGTCACGCGCAACGGTTTTCGTCAGCTTTATTTCGAGGATGTCGACCAGTCCGCCTTCAGTAATGTCGAGCGGGTCGAAATCATCAAGGGGCCGGGCAGCGTCGCCCTCGGCATGGAAGGGCTGGGCGGCAGCATCCACATGATTACCAAGCGTCCGGAGCGCGATTTCTCCGGCAGTGCCCATGTCACCCTCGGTCAGTACGACACCCAGATCGGTGGTTTCGACCTGACAACAGGTATCGGCGACAGCGGCCTCGGTATCCGCCTCAACGGCGAGATCGAGCGCTCCGGCACTTTCGTCGACCATCAGGATATCGACCGCGACAACGTCGGCCTGACCGTGACCTGGGACCAGGGCGGCCCGGTACGGGCTTTTCTCATGGCCGAATACCAGCAGCGCGAGAGCTCGCCCAACCCGGGTCTGCCGGTCGGTTTCAGCGGCAAACGCAGTACCTATCTGGGCGAGCCGGCTTTCGATTATCTCAATACCTGGTCGCCACTGATCCAGACCTGGCTGGAATTCGATATTGCCGAGAACTGGACACTGAGCCCGCGCTACCAGCGCTTCGAATTCAATGTGAATCAGCAGCAGGTGCGGTTGCGAGATCCGCTCGGTGGTGGCTTGATCAGCCGCACCGGCCGCCACAATTTCCACGAGCGCGACATGACAGATACCTATGAGCTGGAGCTGAAAGGTAGTTTCGACCTCGCCGGCATGGCGCATCAGGTGGCGCTTGGCTACACTGCCGAGCGGCATGAATGGAAGGGCGACTGGTCCAATTATGTCGGTGTGACGGCCATCAATCCGTATAACCCGGTCTATTCCAATGTATTGCCGGTGATCGGCGCGCTCAGTACGTTCAGCGGCCGGGCGGATACCGACGAGTTCTACGTGCAGGATCTGATCAAGCTGACCGACCGGTTCAATCTGCTGCTTGGCCTGCGTCAGGTTGAGAGCCGCATTGATACGCCCGACAGCAGCGATCAGGATGACCGCACCAACACTTTCCAGCTCGGCGCATCCTATCTGCTTGATCCGCAATGGTCGTTGTTCGCCGGCATGAGTACGGCAATGTCGATTGAGGGCATCGTTGGCGGAATTTCAGCCGACAACAAGCCGTTTGAACCGGAGCGCAGCCGCCAACGCGAAATCGGTATCAAGCATCAATCGGACAAGTTAAGCGGCAGTCTGTCGCTGTTCCACATCGCTATCGAGAATGCAACCACGGGTGACCCGGCGAACCCCGATTTCCAAATCCAGAGCGGCGAGCAGCGCTCGCGCGGCATTGAATTGGAAGGTGGCTGGCAGGCGACCGCCGACTGGTACCTGAGCGGTGGGCTGGCCTACATCGACGCAGAGATCACCAAAAGTAACGACGGCGATGTCGGTAATCGCCTGGGTAACATCGCGCATCTACAGGCCAATCTGTGGACGCGCTACCGCTTGCTGCCCAACGTGCATGTCGGCCTCGGTGCCAACCATGTCGGCGAACGCTACGGTACCATTTCCAATACCTACAAGCTGCCTTCCTACACCACGGTGGATGCCTCTCTGGCCTGGCAGATCGACCCGCGTCTGAAGGCCGAGCTGTTCGTGCAGAACCTGCTGGACAAGGAATACTACACAGGCAACAACGATTTCTCCGTCTACCGGGGAGATCCGCTGACCGCTTATGCGAGGATGATGGTAAATTTCTGATGCATCATTTGAACAGGCGTGTGTCATGCTGAAAGTCCCTTGGCGGCTGGGTTTGATTTTATCGGCAGTGCTGCTGGCGATATCGTTGTTCGCGACGCTCCGGGATCGGCCGGAGCCGGCC
>JAEWTK010000036.1 GCA_023459535.1 Pseudomonadota bacterium | reverse complement strand
TCGTCGAGCAGCGCAAGGAGCGCGAGAACGAAGACGAAGAGGTCTACCAGTTATTGACCGCCGACTACACCGACTTCCTCAAGCTGGTGATGGCCAATCCCGACCTCAAGCTGCGCTCGCAAACCATGACGCAAGACCTGACCGAAGAGCAGCAGGAACGCGTGCTGGTCATCTACGAGATACTCATTTCCCTGTTTGAACGTGCCTACCTGCTGAGCTATGACGAGAAGATGACGCGCAAGCAACAAAGACGCTGGCTGTCATGGGAGGATTTCATGCGCGAATGGTGCGAACGCGAGGATTTCCGCCGGCTGCTGCCAAGACTGTTGCAGGGAGAAGACCCGGATTTTGCTGCCCATATCCTGAAACTTGCGAATCAGGCCGCGATACAGGCAAACAACAGCGCTAGTTCACCGGGCTAACCTGATAGCCGGCGCTGCGCAAACGCGCCAGCAAACCGCCCTTGCCTGGCAGATGGGCGGCGCCGACCGCAATGAAGACGCTACGCTCGGCCGCCTGTTGCTGTATGCGCTCCGCCATCCGCACATTGCGCTCATCCAGAAACTTCTGCAAAACGCGCTCCCAGAGTTCCGGCGGTAACTGTTCGCCGCTCTGGCGCGCGTTGACTTCAATGATCTTGTCCAGATCACCTGACAGATACGTCTTCACCAGCTCCTCAAAATTGCGCTCGCGCTGTTCCGGTGTGCGCTTCAATACGCTGCGGAGCATCACCAGCTGATCCTCGATGCTGAAACTGTCGAGCACCGTAAAGTGCTCTTCTATTGTCTCCAGCGCCCGGATCGGCTTGGAGCGGCTCTGCGCCAGCGACATCAGCATGGCATCCAGCGTATAGGGCGACTGCGGCTTGGGTAGATCGAAGATGACGGCCAGCAGCCACGGTTTCATCGTCGTCGCGATATCGGTATGCATGGAATGAAAATCGGCCAGCTTGATCACCTCGACGAACTCCTGCTCAGTCAGCATGTGGTCGAGCCGGCCCTCTTTCATCAGGTAGACCGACGGATCCTGCGGCGGCTGTAATTCCATCAGGAACAACTCGCTATCGAGCAGGGCCTGCATGACCGCAGGCGGAAAGTCGGTGACACGCCGGTCATCCGAATGCATGGTGCCGAACAGGTAGCTGGTCTTGCCTTCCGGCGCCTCCAGCTTCCACAGCAGGCCTTTGTCCTGGGCTTGGGCAACCGCCATGAAACCGAGCAGCAATACGAAAAAAAGGCCTCGAACGAGGCCGGCAAACGCATAAGAAGAAGCACGCATGGCGATTCCTATTTGTTGTGAGTGGGTCGATTCGACTTTTTCGACACAGCTTTTGTGTTTCTGGTTCTGCCGCCGCCGGAATTTATCTGGCCGAACGGTTTTTTTACGCGCACACTGGTCGCCGCAGGTTTCGCTACGGACGGTTTTATTGCCACCGGCTTCACAGCAAGCGGTTGCCAGGCCGGCACCAGATGTTTCTTGCCGCTACCAATCAGATCTTCGCGCCCCATGCGTTTCAGCGCTTCACGCAACATGGGCCAGTTATTGGGGTCGTGATAGCGGATAAACGCCTTGTGCAAGCGGCGCACGCCGCCCGCGCGTGGAATCGGTACTTCTTCACTGCTATCCGTGACTTTGCGCAACGGGTTCTTGCCCGAGTGATACATGGCCGTGGCCATTGCCATCGGTGTCGGCGTAAAGGTCTGTACCTGATCCAGCTTGAAATTGTTGCGCTTCAGCCACAAGGCCAGGTTGAGCATATCCTCATCCGTGGTACCGGGATGCGCCGCGATGAAATACGGAATCAGGTATTGTTCCTTGCCCGCCTCCTTGCTGAAACGCTCGAACATCTCCTTGAACTTGTCGTAGGCGCCCATACCCGGTTTCATCATCTTCGACAGTACGTTGTCTTCCGAATGTTCCGGTGCGATCTTCAGGTAGCCCCCGACATGGTGTTGCACCAGCTCCTTCACGTATTCAGGCGAAGTCACGGCCAGGTCATAGCGCAGGCCGGAGCCAATCAGGATTTTCTTCACGCCCTTGATGTCACGCGCCTTGCGGTACAACTGAATCAGCGCGGAGTGATCGGTATTGAGGTTCTCGCAGATGCCGGGGAAAACGCAGGACAGCTTGCGGCAGGCCTTTTCGATGGCCTCCGATTTGCAGGCCATGCGATACATGTTGGCAGTCGGCCCGCCCAGATCGGAAATGACACCGGTGAAACCTTCGACCTTGTCGCGGATCTCCTCGATCTCATGCAGGATGGACGCCTCCGAACGGCTCTGGATGATACGTCCTTCATGCTCGGTGATGGAGCAGAAGGTGCAGCCGCCGAAGCAGCCGCGCATGATATTGACCGAAAAGCGGATCATCTCCCAGGCCGGGATCTTGGCATTGCCATAGGCCGGATGCGGCTTGCGCGCATACGGCAGGTCGTAGACATAATCCATTTCTTTGGTGGTGAGCGGGATCGGTGGCGGATTGAGCCACACCTCGCGGTCACCATGTCGTTGAACCAAGGCACGAGCATTGCCCGGATTGGCTTCCAGATGCAGCACGCGCGAAGCGTGTGCATAAAGCACCGGGTCTTTTATCACCTCTTCATACGCCGGCAGGCGCACGACCTGCATCGCACGGTCGGCCTTGGGCTTGCGCACGATCTGGATGACGTTGGTTCCGGCCTCTGCCTCTGCGGCCTGAGCCGAGACGCTGGCACAGGAGGCGCCGGTTTTCTCCAATGCCGGCTCCATGGCATAGGGGTCTACCGGGGTATCGATCTTGCCCGGCCGGTCCAGATTGGTCGAAGCCACTTCCGACCAGCCCTCGGGCAAATGCTTGCGCAAGAAGGCCGTGCCGCGGATATCGGTGATCTCGCTGACCTTCTCGCCTTTCGCCATGCGATGGGTCAGCTCCACCAGCGCCCGTTCGGCATTGCCGTAGAGCAGGATATCCGCCTTGGAATCGACCAGCACCGAACGACGTACCTTGTCCGACCAGTAGTCATAATGGGCGATACGGCGTAGCGAGGCCTCGATGCTGCCGATCACCAGCGGCACGTCGGGATAGGCTTCACGACAACGCTGCGAATAGACCAGCACCGCGCGATCCGGACGTTTGCCGCCCTCGGCATTCGGCGTATAGGCATCATCCGAACGGATCTTGCGGTCAGCGGTATAGCGGTTGACCATGGAATCCATATTTCCGGCCGTGATGCCGAAATACAGGTTGGGCTTGCCCAGCTTCTTGAACGGCTCGGCCGACTGCCAGTCCGGCTGGCTGATGATGCCGACGCGAAAACCCTGCGCTTCCAGCAAACGCCCGACCAGCGCCATGCCAAAACTCGGGTGATCGATATAAGCGTCACCGGTGACCAGAATGATGTCGCAACTGTCCCAGCCCAGCGCATCCATTTCAGCGCGGCTCATGGGCAGGACGGAAGCTGTACCGAAGCGTTTTGCCCAATACGGCCGATAGCTGTTGATGTGTCTGAGACTTTGCATAAGTTGACTATTTTACTCTGGATTCGGCATTGCTCAAAACGCGATTTGACGGGGTTTTGACAGCTTTTGTCAGGTTCCTGAATAAAATTTGTTTGCATATGACGGTTATGGAACAATAAGCCACCTTGAACACCAAAGCCTGCCGTCAGTCGTGCCCAATCTGAAGAAAATCCCGACACTCTGGCGCTTCTTGTTGCCAGTACTACTACTGCTTGCTTTCGCCGCCAGCATACTGATGTGGCGACAAACCACACAGCATCTCACTGCTATCGAGCACGGGGCACAAGAACATGCCCATATACTCGCACGCCTGCTGCTGGTTACCGACACACTTATTTCCCAGCGTGCCGATTCCGCCATGGCGCTGCTGAAGGAACGCAGCCTCGCACAGGGTCAACCCGAACTGACGGGCAAAATCAAACTGAACCAGCTTGAATTCCCCAACCTGAAATTCGGCGAAACCCAGGTCTCAGGTTCAGACACCCTGGTCGATGGCATCACGGCGCTGTTTGGCGGCACCGCCACCATCTTCGTCAAGGCAGGCAACGATTTCTACCGCGTCTCGACCAATGTCCTGCAGGATGACGGCAGTCGCGCCATTGGCACTCAACTGGCTCCGGACGGCAAAGCCATTCAGGCTATCCATCAGGGCAAGGCGTTTCAGGGACTGGTAAAGATTCTCGGGCAGTCCTATCTCTCGCGCTACGAACCGATTTTTGACGAGCACGACCAGCTGATCGGGGTCTGGTATGTTGGCGACAGAGTCGATATGCCGGCCATACGCGAGGCCGTGGAAAATTCGCGTTACCTGAACAGCGGATTTGCCGTCGTACTGGATGATAACCAGCACACGATATTCACGTCCCGTCACGCGCCTACCGAAATCATCGACCAGTTCCTGCAATCACCCCCCGCAGACTGGAAACTCGTCGAAGAAAAACTGGAGAACTGGGGCTTCCGCATCGTCGTCGCCTATCCGTTATCCGAAGCCTACACCTCTGGCTGGGCCAACTCCGTACTGATCATCAGCGAAGCGACGCTGCTTGGCATACTGCTGCTGGCCGTCATTCTCTGGCAACTCAGGCGCCTGGTGCTGGAACCGATCGGCAGCGATCCTGCCTTGGCGATCGAGGTGGTGAAAAAAATCGCGGAAGGCAATCTGGAACAGGACAAACTGACGGCAAAGCCAGGCACCCTCATGGCCAGCGTGCTGACCATGCGCGAAAAACTGCAGAAAACCTTGCAGACCCTGCAGAAAAATGCGGATGACATGAAGCTTTCAGCCAGCGTATTCGAACACGCGAATGATGGCATTTTCATTACGGATGCAGACTCACATATCGTAGAAGTAAACCCCGCTTTCATCCGGATCAGCGGTTACAGCCGGGAAGAAGCCATAGGCAAGACACCGGCAGAACTGAATTTCGCCAGCAATGAACCGCGGTTTTTCGATGAGCTATGGCAGGGCACAGCCAGTGACGGCGACTGGATGGGTGAAAGTCACAACCTGCGCAAGAATGGGGAAGCCTACACTGCCTCGCTCGATCTCTTTGTGGTACGTGACGCACAACAATGCGTGAGCCACTATGTCGGCGTCTTCTCGGACATCACGGCCGAAATGCTGCATCGGGAGAACCTCGAACACATGGCCTACCACGATCCGCTGACGCAACTACCCAACCGCACGCTACTGGCCGATCGCCTGCAACAGGCACTGGCCCACGCCCAGCGTATGAATGAGATTCTCGCTGTCTGCTATTTCGACCTGGATGACTTCAAGGAAATCAATGATCAGCATGGTCATATAACCGGCGACAACCTGCTGGTACAGTTCGCCGGCCGCATGCGTAGCTGTCTGCGTGAATCTGACACCATCGCCCGCATGGGAGGGGATGAGTTCGTGTTGCTATTGTGCGGACTGAAGTCCATCGAGGAATGTAATTACGCACTGGGCAGGCTGTTGCTGACGATCAACGCCCCTTTCCATCTGGGGGATATCACTGCCAGCGTATCGGCCAGCATCGGCTATACCGTCTTCCCGTTCGACAACTCGACACCGGATACGCTGCTACGCCATGCCGACCATGCCATGTACCAGGCGAAACTCAACGGCGGCCGCTGCTATCACCTGTTCGATGCGGAACATGATCGCTACACACGCGGCCAACGCCAGCAACGCGATCGCATCGAAAGCGCCTTGCAAGCCGGGGAGTTTTCACTCTATTACCAACCCAAAGTCAATATGCAACTCGGCCAGGTCGTGGGCATGGAAGCGTTAATCCGCTGGAGACATCCCGAATCCGGCCTGCGTCTGCCTAATGAGTTCCTGCCACAGGTCGAACATACGGACTTCATTATCGAACTCGGCGAATGGGTGATATGCGAGGCCTTGAGCCAGCTACAGCTGTGGCAACAGCATGACCTGAATATGCCAGTTAGCGTCAACATCGCGGCACGTCACCTGATGCAAAAGAACTTCACCGAAAGACTGGCCGAGCTTCTGAACCTTTATCCGGAGGTCAGCCCGGAGAAGTTGCAACTGGAAATCACTGAAACTGCAGTAATCGAGGATATCTCCGGTGTCACGCAGACCATTGAGCATTGCAAGAAGCTCGGTGTCAGCTTTGCACTGGATGACTTCGGCGTCGGCTATTCCTCGCTGACCTACCTCAGACGCCTGCCGATTGACGTCATCAAGATCGATCAGTCCTTTGTGCGTGACATGCTGCATGACAACGACGACCGCGCCGTGATTGCAGGCATCATCAGTCTGAGCCGGGAATTTGGCCGCAGCGTGGTAGCCGAAGGCCTGGAAACGGCCGAACACGGCGTACAACTGCTGCGTATGGGCTGTAATATCGCACAAGGCCACGGCATCAGCTGCCCGTTGCCCGCGGGGGAAATCGAGCAATGGCTGGCAACCTACGAACCGGACAAGAACTGGGAACAGGCTGGCTGGCAATTGATGCAATATCGCAACTGACAGAATGTCGGCACCGATGCCTTCCCAAGCTACAACTGCTGATGTAATTTCCTCCTGATGAGCCAGAGATACCTTCAACTGCCGGGCGGCCGCATCCAGGTTCTGGGCCGGAATATCGACTTCCCTGCAGTCGAGGATGCACTGAATGAACCCAACGGTCTACTGGCAGTAGGCGGCGACCTCTCGGCGGAACGTCTACTCAGCGCTTACCGACACGGCATCTTTCCCTGGTTCAGCGAGGGACAGCCCATCCTCTGGTGGAGCCCGGATCCACGCATGGTGCTCTACCCGCAAGAGCTGAAAATCTCCCGCTCCATGCAAAAACGCCTGAAACAGCCGGATTACGAAGTGCGCTTCAATACGGCATTCCGCGAAGTCATGCAGGCCTGTTCACGGGTCGTGCGCCCCGACCAGGACGGTACCTGGATTACCGATGAAATGATTGATGCCTACTGCGTGTTGCATGCTGCGGGCCATGCATTGAGTGCCGAAACCTGGATTGATGGCGAACTGGTTGGCGGGCTCTATGGCGTACGCATCGGCCGGATGTTCTACGGCGAATCCATGTTCCATCTGGTCAGCAACGCGTCGAAGATTGCCTTTATCCGGCTGGTAGAGGAACTCCGGCGGCAGAATTGCGGACTCATTGATTGTCAGATGCACACTGCCCACCTCGCTTCGCTGGGCGCGCGCGAAATACCGCGCAAGGAATTTTGTCAGCAGCTGGCGAAATTGATAGAGTGAACATCACCCTGATACACGCACGATGCACGACACGGGAGCATGCACTTCATAGAAACATATAGAGCAGGACTGTCATGACCTTACCCAACGACGCGGCACTGCAAAAAATCCAGTTTTATGTCACAGCACCCTACAGCTGCGGCTACATCCATGGCCGGCTGGCGCAGTCGCTGATCGCCGCGCCGCATCACCTGATCGATGCCCGGACTTATAGCGGGCTGATTCAGCTGGGTTTCAGACGTAGCGGAAAATTCGCCTACCGTCCCCATTGCGAAAATTGCAGCGCCTGCATCCCGGTACGCATTCCCGTCGCCGAATTCACTGCCAGCCGCAATCAGCGGCGCGCCGAAAAACAGCACCGGAACCTGAGCGCAACCGTCATGCCGGTGGGCTACAGTGAAGAACATTTCAAGCTCTATCAGACCTACCAACTTGCCCGGCATAGCGAGGACAACGCAGAACAGGATACGGTCGAGCAATATCGCAATTTTCTCGTACAGAGCAACGTGGAGACCATGCTGGTCGAGTTCCGGCTGGATGGCATGCTGAAAATGGTCAGCGTCGTGGATATCGTGACTGACGGCATTTCCGCGGTCTATACCTTTTATGATGCGACCGATACCAACTGCAGTTATGGCACATACAGCATCCTCTGGCTGGTGAACTGGGCGCTAGATCTGGGGAAACCCTACCTCTACCTCGGCTATTGGATCAGCGAAAGTCGGAAAATGGCTTACAAGCAGAACTTTTCTCCACTGGAGGCATTGAAGGACGGCGAATGGAGACCGATCGAGGGGTTGCATCAAAAATAGTTGCAGCGATTTTGAACCAAGTGAACAGATAAGAATCTATTTACTGTCATCTCCCTGCAAGCGGCGTTTTGATGTGGACAACATTCTGCATTAAAGCGCCGTTTTTGCATCCGAATCCCCCGTATTGTGGTGTAATTCGGGCATCAATTCAGTCATATCTGCGTGATACAATCGGCATTTGATCACAGGTTGCTCAGATTTGAATTCCTCGGGTTTGAAAAAACTGGTTATTTTCGGCGTTGGCCTGATTGGCGGCTCACTGGCCTTGGCACTCAGGCGCAACATTCAGCATCTGCATATCGTTGGTATCGACCGCAATGCCGATAGCCTGCAAACCGCCATCGATCTCGGCGTCATCGACGAAATGAATCTGCCGGCCGAGTTGGCCATGCAGGATGCCGATATCATCATCATCGCCACACCCGTTGCCCAGACTCCCAACATCCTCAAGTCCATTGCGCCCCACCTCGGTCCGAACACCGTGATTACCGATGTCGGCAGCACCAAATCCGATGTTATCGACTATGCTGCCGCCATTCTCGGCGACCAGTTTTCCCAGTTCGTGCCGGGGCATCCGATTGCCGGTGCCGAAAAAAGCGGCGTCACGGCAGCGCGCGCGGATCTGTTTGACGGCAAAAACATCGTACTGACA
>JAEWTK010000035.1 GCA_023459535.1 Pseudomonadota bacterium | reverse complement strand
AAGGGTACACGCATGCGCTCTACCTTGTCCAAGGTGCTGCACAAGCTGGCCGGCAAGTCTTTACTTCAGCATGTGATTCATGCCGCCAGGCAGCTGCAGCCGAGCAAGATCATCGTGGTCTATGGTTATGGCGGTGAAGCCGTGCCGGATGCCTTCCGGCAGGAAGACATCGTCTGGGTCGAGCAGAAGGAGCAACTGGGCACCGGACATGCTGTGCAACAGGCATTGCCTTATCTGGATGCCGAAGCCAACACCTTGATATTGCTGGGTGATGTGCCTTTGCTGAACGTCGAGACTTGTCAGCAGCTGCTAGCCAAGACCAGCCATCTGGGTCTGCTGACCGTCAGGAAAAGTGACCCGACTGGTTACGGCCGCATCGTGCGTGATGTGCACGGCAATATCAATGCCATCATCGAGCACAAGGACGCGACAGAAGCGCAGCGCCACATAGACGAAGTGAATACCGGCATTATGGCGGTGAATAATGCCAATCTGGTCAACTGGCTGACGAATCTGAAAAATCATAATGCCCAGGGTGAATACTATCTGACGGATATCGTGGCCATGGCGGTCGCCGACGGTTTGGCTGTGAGCAGTGAAACGACCGGCGATGAATCTTCGGTGGAAGGGGTGAACTCCAAGCAGGATCTGGCCGGTCTGGAACGCGTTTATCAATTGCGTAAAGCAACGTCCCTGATGCAGGCAGGCGTAACTTTGAGCGATCCGTTCCGGATTGATGTGCGCGGTGAACTTGAAGTCGGACGCGATGTTGAGATCGATGTCGGTTGTATCTTTGAAGGCAAGGTGACGCTGGCCGATGGTGTCCGGATCGGTGCTTATTGCGTAATCAAGGACACGGACATCGGTGCAGGCACGACGATTGCACCCTTTACCCATACCGACCAAGTCAGGATTGCAGCGCAATGCCGGATCGGCCCCTATGCGCGCTTGCGTCCGGGCACGGAGCTGGCCGACGATACGCATATCGGCAATTTTGTTGAGCTGAAGAATGCCCAGGTCGATGTCGGCAGCAAGATCAATCATCTGAGCTATGTCGGTGACACGACAGTGGGCAAGCAAGTCAACATCGGCGCCGGTACGATTACCTGCAATTATGATGGCGCCAACAAATTCCGCACCGTCATCGAGGACAATGCTTTCATTGGTTCTGACACGCAACTGATCGCGCCGGTCACCGTGGGAGCAGGTGCGACGATAGGGGCGGGTTCGACCATCAGCAAGGATACACCAGCAGGCGAACTGACCTTGTCGCGCAGCAAGCAGGTCACGGTAAATGGCTGGAAGCGGCCGGTAAAAATCAAGAAATAAGCAGGGGCGCGTTTATGTGTGGAATTGTAGGGGCTGTCGGATCACGAGACATTGTTCCGGTATTGATAGAAGGTCTGAGCCGTCTGGAATATCGCGGTTATGATTCTGCGGGCGTTGCGGTACTTGCTGCGGATGGCATCAGGCGTGTGCGTACGGTCGGTCGCGTGGCGAATATGCAGGAAAAAGCCAATGTGGAACATCTGACTGGTCATGTCGGCATTGGCCATACCCGTTGGGCGACGCACGGCGGGGTGACTGAATCCAATGCCCACCCGCACGTATCCAGAGGCGAGCTAGCCGTGGTGCATAACGGCATCATCGAGAATCACGATGAACAGCGCGAGCGCCTGAAGGGCCTGGGTTATGTTTTCGAATCGCAGACCGATACCGAAGTCATCGCTCATCTGATTCATCATTATCTGGCTCAGGACAATACGCTGCTTGCTGCCGTTCAGCATGCAGTCCATGAGCTGGTCGGTGCCTTTGCTATCAGTGTGGTGGCATTGAAGTCACCGGATTTGATGGTCTGCGCGCGTCAGGGCTGCCCTTTGCTGATTGGCCTGGGCGAGGATGAGAACTTCATCGCCTCCGACGTTTCCGCCGTATTGTCGGTCACCCGCAAGGTGATCTATCTGGAAGACGGCGACGTCGCGACGATAGAACGCCAGGGCGTTGTCATTTACGGGGCGGACGACAGGCAAGTAGAGCGTAAGGTGCATCTGAGCGATGTCTCGCTGGCTTCCATGGAACTGGGTCCCTATTCGCACTTCATGCAAAAGGAAATCCACGAGCAGCCACGCGCGCTGACGGATACCATCGAAGCCTTGATCGATGATGCCAGCTTCAGCCCTGCCCTCTTTGGCAAGGATGCGCAGGACGTATTCAAACAGGTGGACAGCGTACTGATATTGGCGGCAGGCACCAGCTACTATGCAGGTCTCACTGCCAAGTATTGGCTGGAGAGCATGGCGCAGTTGCCGACTTCGGTCGAGATCTCCAGTGAATACCGCTATCGCAGTTCCGTGCCGAATCCAAGACAGTTGATCGTGACCATATCGCAATCCGGTGAGACGCTGGATACCATGGAGGCGTTGAAGCACGCCAAATCCCTGGGTCAGGAATTGACACTGGCCATCTGCAATGTGCAGGAAAGCGCCATTCCGCGAGCATCCAGACTGATACTCTATACCCGGGCCGGTGCCGAAATCGGTGTGGCATCGACCAAGGCATTCACCACGCAATTGGTCGCCCTGTTTACGTTGGCAGTGACGCTGGCCAAGCAGCGTGGTCGTCTAAACGCCGAACAGGAAGGCGCGCATCTCGATGCCCTGCGTCACTTGCCCGGTAGCGTGCAGTATGCGCTCAACCTGGAGCCGCAGATCCGCGAGTGGGCCAAGGCTTTTGCCAACAAGCAGCATGCCCTATTCCTCGGCCGTGGCGTGCATTATCCGATTGCGCTGGAAGGCGCGTTGAAGCTCAAGGAAATTTCCTACATCCATGCCGAAGCCTATCCGGCCGGGGAACTCAAGCACGGGCCGCTGGCACTGGTGGACAGGGACATGCCGGTCGTCGTCATCGCGCCGAATGATGCCTTGCTGGAAAAGGTGAAGTCCAACATGCAGGAAGTCGCTGCCCGTGGTGGCGAGCTGTTCGTGTTTGCCGACGCTGACAGTCATTTCACCGCGAGCGAAGGCGTGCATGTGATTCGCACTCCGCGCCATGTTGGCGTGCTCTCTCCTATCCTGCATACCATACCGGTACAACTGCTGGCGTATCACGCGGCATTGCTCAAAGGTACCGATGTTGATAAGCCGCGCAATCTGGCCAAAAGCGTCACGGTCGAATAAACCCGACCGGGATTCATCCCATTCTTTTCCGTTTATTCCAGCGGTTTATTCAGGGCAAAAAAAACCCCTCTCGAAATTCGAGAGGGGACCCTTGTATCAAATCCCTATGGAGTAAGAATTTGAACAGAAAACTGTAGTGTTGATGGTCGGGCGAACCCGACCATCAGGTATTGCAACTACTTATAGTGCAAAGATATTCAGTGCACCGCCGCCAGGAGCAGCGTTGTACTTGGTCAGTTCAGCATAACCACCAGCAGCGCCCAGGGCGTCTGTCGGGTTAGTCATACCCAGGTTCATCGCAACGCCAGCCCAACCGCCGATACCGGACAGCACGCCAACGTATTGCTTACCCTTGTGACCATAGGTGAATGCATTACCGATCACGCCGGAACCAACTTGATGCTTCCAGAGTTCCTTACCGGACTGAGCGTCAACAGCCTTGAACCAGCGGTCCAGAGTGCCGTAGAACACCAGGTCGGAAGCCGTGGTCAGAGCACCACCCCAAGCAGAGAATTTCTCCTTGTTGTACCAGACGCTCTTGTTGGTCATCGGATCGTAAGCAGCAAAGCCACCCATCACACCGTCAGGACCAGGGAACATGGTCAATGTAGCACCCACCCATGGTTGACCGGCGATGTACTTGGACTCAACTGGCTCATAGGTCATACATACGTGGTTCAGTGGAGAATACATCAGGCCAGTGCGTGGGCTGTAAGCTGCAGGCTGTTGGTCCTTGGTACCCAGCGCGGCAGGGCAGATACCCTTGGCGTTGTAGTCTTGGTGAGTGGAGTACTTCGCATCTTTGTGCGGAATACCGGACTTCAGGTCCACATGTGTTGCCCAGTTGACGAACGGGTGCACTTTCTCGGCGGATACCAGCGTACCGGTGTTGGCTTCGAAGGTGTAAGCGAAACCGTTGCGGTCATGGTGCCATGCATAGGTCTTGCCACCCTTGTCGAACAGGATCATTTCGTTGATGCCGTCATAGTCCCACTCGTCGTGTGGCGTCATTTGATAGCCCCACTTCGCCATACCAGTGTCAACGTCACGAGCGAAGATGGTCATGGACCACTTGTTGTCGC
>JAEWTK010000034.1 GCA_023459535.1 Pseudomonadota bacterium | reverse complement strand
ATTCCAGAGAGTTCGCTGGCTTTGCTTGATGGCCTGGAAGTGTTGATGCTGGATTGTTTGCGGTTTAAATCGCATCCAACCCACATCAATCTGGAACAAAGTCTGGAGTATGCCGGTCGTATCAAGGCAAACCAGACCTACCTGATCCACATGACGCATGAAATTGAATTTACTGCAGTCAGTCAACGTCTGCCGCCTGACGTACGTTTAGCTTATGACGGCTTGAGAATCGACACTCGATAAAACTGCTGCACAATGCAAGCAAGTGACAAAAGTGCGATAATTCGACATTATTTTCAACGCATGACTAGAACTAGGAATAGATATGCTACTCAGTAAAAAAACCTGCATCTCACTTGCCGTTATCGGCTCGGTTTTCATGATCAATCCGGTTGTCGCAGAACAGGCAACCAGCAAAGCCAGTACTCAGGCCAAGGCGAAAAAGACCTATACGGAAGTTGAGTTTCTGGATGCGTTCAGCGGGAAATCGCGCAAAGCGATTACTGAGCAACTGGGCCAGCCCGTGAAAAAAGAACAGGGCGTCAGACCTTCCGGTGCCAATGCCGCTATTACACAGTTGGGCGGCAAGCCGGGCGATACTTCCAAGCCGGTCAATGTCGAGATGTGGTACTACACTGACATTGTTCGCTATGACGCCAAGCGTACTTACAAGCAGACCGAACTGACCTTTGTGAACGATAAAGTGATGAACATCACTTTCTTCAATAACCGTTAATTCACAGCCTATCCGGGATAGGCTTTCATGGCCTATCCCAGTGACGGCACCAGCACGGCAGCACCATTGATGTTTCCTGCCCGCAGGTCATTCACGGCTTCATTGGCCTGACTTAGCGGGTAAACCACGGTGTGCGTATTGACCGGAATACCTGCCGCCAGCGCAAGAAATTCGCTACCATCCTCACGCGTCAGATTGGCGACACTTCTGATCGTTCTTTCACCCCAGAGCAAGGCATAGGGAAAGGCAGGGATATCCGTCATATGGATACCTGCACAAACGATAGTGGCTCCCTTGGCGCTGGCTGCGAGTGCTTTTGGCACCAACCCGCCTACCGGTGCAAATATCAAAGCAGCGTCCAGCAGCACGGGAGGCATCTCCTGAGACGACTCCGCCCATGATGCTCCCAGGCTGATAGCGAACTTGCGGGCTTCAACATCATGCTCGCGCGTGAATGCATATACGCTCCAGCCCCCTGCGAGAGCCTCTTGCGTCACCAAGTGTGCAGCCGCACCAAATCCATAGATGCCCAGATGTTTTCCATTCCCCGCCAGCTTCAGCGCACGGTGGCCAATCAGACCAGCGCAGAGCAGGGGAGCGGCACTGCTGTCCGTGTAGTAATCATCGATCAGGAAGCAATAGCGCTGATCGGCCACTGTCAACTCCGCAAATCCTCCGTCAATCTGGTAACCGGTAAACCTGGCCTGATCGCAGAGGTTTTCCCTGCCGCTCAGGCAGAAAGCGCATTTCCCGCATGTCCAACCAAGCCAGGGAACGCCTACACGGTCGCCTATCGAAAATCTGTCCACCTCGGCGCCTTTATCGACGACTTCTCCCACGATCTCGTGTCCCAATACCAGTGGCAGTTTTGGCTGGGTCAGATCACCATCGAGAATATGCAGATCAGTGCGGCATACGCCGCATGCCAACACACGCAGCAAAACCTGGTCACTGGCGGGTGAGGGGTCGGGGATATCAGTGTAGCGAAGAGGGTGGTTCTGTTGCTCGAGCAGCATGGCTTTCATATCAGGCTCTTAAGCAAAATGCATGGTCATTCAATGTACTACAAGCTAGGATGTGATAAAAGACATAGAATTTGCCGTCACTGAAGAACGCAAAAGTTGATAGACTCGAACTGTTGATGTCCGGTATTAAATCTAGGAGAAAAATCATGCACTCGATTCTCGTTCCGGTTGATGGCTCCAAGCACGCAATGAATGCATTGAAACATGCCCTTTCCATCCTGCAGGCAGGGCTAGCCTCGCAGATACACGTACTCAACGTGCAGCCGATCATCGTTCCGCTCAGCGATTTTTATGATTACGACATCATTGAGAAAGCCCAGCATGACGAGGCGGAGAAAGCCATGCGCTCAGCCTGCAAGCTGCTTGATAAAGCCGGCATCGATTACATCAAGGCGTCCAAGATTGGTCCTGTAGCCACGACCATCGTTGACTATGCAAAATCAAAAAAATGCGGCCTGATTATTATGGGCACACGCGGCATGGGCTCTCTGGGCAGTCTGATCATGGGTTCCACCTCGAATCAGGTAGTACACCTGACAAAACTACCGGTGACACTAGTCAAGTAAGCAGGCTACAGGTACCCTATTTGAAGTACGCCTTGGCAATATACTGCGACAGCATACGCTCGGTGTTGAAGAAGGAAGCATTGAGCGCAATGGCGTGACGCATCACCTCGGCGTAGCGATCCAGTTCGTTGCAATACATCGGCAGGATGACCATCTCCAGCTTGTTGTATAGCGCCTCGGCATCTTCGTCACGACTATCCGCATCTTGTATGCTGGCTTCCCTGTGATTGCCTATCGCCCAGCCCGTCACACCTTCGATACACCCTTCAGCCCACCATCCATCCAATATGCTCAATGAAGGCACACCATTGACGGCCGCCTTCATGCCACTGGTGCCGGAAGCCTCGAGAGGGGGCTGCGGCGTATTAAGCCAGAGGTCAACGCCAGCCGTCATCATCTTTGCAAGACCGATATCGTAATCTTCCAGATAGACCAGCTTAATCCTGCCCTTGAGTTTTTGCTTGATCTCGTAGATACGCCGAATGACTTCCTTGCCCGTCGCATCTTGCGGGTGCGCCTTGCCGGCGTAGATCAGCTGAAACGGTCCGGTGCGTTGTGCTATCTTGACCAGCCTTTCCACATCCTGAAACAGCAATTCAGGGCGCTTATAGACCGTAGCACGGCGGGCAAAACCGATCGTGAATGTATCGGTATCGAAATCTTCCCCTGTAAGCCTGTTCACCAGCTCAATCAGGTTTTTCTTGACCGAATTATGCGCAATGATGACTTCCCGCTTGGAAATGTTCAACGCGTAGCGCAAGCTGGCACTATCTGAGCGCCAGCCAGGAATGTACTTGTCAAATAGCGCTGCAAATGCAGGTGCTGCCCAGGTAGCGGCATGCACGCCATTGGTAATCGACCGTATATCGTACTTGGCGAACATCTGCTGAGCAGTATGACCGTGGCTCTTGGCCACGCCATTGATGTAATAACTATTGCCGAGCGCAAGGTAAGTCATGTTCAACTCGCCATCCAGGCAGAACTCATGCTCGCAGTCGGCAAAAACGCCCTTGTAGCCCGTGATCACCTGATGCACCAGCTCCATGGGGAACTTGTCATGGCCGGCCGGTACCGGTGTATGCGTTGTGAAGATGCACTTGGGCTTGACCATCTGCACGATCTCAGGCGAGATCATGCGTCTTGTCGACCCGTCACCCATATTCCAGAGCTGTCCTGCAAGTTCATAGGCCAACTCCAGCGTCAACAGGGCAGCATGTCCTTCATTCATGTGGAAACGGCGTACCTCGTTGTAACCCAGCACCCGCAACATGCGCACACCGGCGATACCCAGCACAGCCTCCTGGCATAGCCGGTAGCGCATGTCCCCACCATACAGATGGTCAGTGATCGTGCGATCTGCAGGGCTGTTCTCCTCAAGGTCGGTATCGAGGAAATACACTGGCACAACATCATTGCCAACACCTTTGACTTCATATCGCCAGGCCCTGACCTTGACTTCCCGTCCTTCGATCTCAATCGAACAACGCGGCTCCATCTCCTGCAACTTGTCCGCCACTTGCCAGGAAACGTCTTCCTCACTCTGCCAGCCGCTGGCATCAAGATGCTGATGAAAGTAACCCTTGCGATGGAGCAGGGTGACGACCACCATCGGAATACCCTGGTCTGCAGCTGAGCGCACGGTATCTCCGGCGAGGATACCAAGGCCACCCGCATAGGTCGGAATCGCCTCGTCCAATCCGATCTCCATAGTGAAATACGCTATGTGGTCTTTTCCATCCATGATTCTTTATCTTTGATTATTGTCAGGTGCCGGTGAAGGCTTCCGTGTATAGATGCGTTATATCAGAACCTGATGATAGTTTATTGCTTGGCAAGACGCTACGCGTTCGAGCCACGTAATGCTTACGTGGTTAATCACGGCCTTTATTTTATGTAATGGATTGCCATGAATTCCCTAAGGAAGTAGCCTTAAACCATGCAAGACATGGTGAGCAGAGGATAATCGTTAGTGGGC
>JAEWTK010000033.1 GCA_023459535.1 Pseudomonadota bacterium | reverse complement strand
AGGTTGAACAGGATGTAGGCCAGCGCAGTGCGCTTGGCATAGACCGTGGCACCGATCGCGACCAGTGCGCCCGACATCGTGGTGCCGATGGCGGCGCCCACCACCAGCGAAGCCGCCTGATCGAAGTTGATGGTGTTGGTATAAAGCGCGGTGAGCGTGGTGGCGATCGCGGCAGTCGATGACTGCAATACTGCGGTCAGCGCCAACCCGAACAGCATGATCATGATGCGGGCGCCATAACCTCCCACCGGCAGGTTGGCCAGATTGAACACCCCAGACAAGCCGCTCATGGCTTGCTGCAGCATGCTCAGCCCGTGGAACAGCAGGCCGAAACCGGCCAGCGCCATGCCCATCTCTGCCCAGCGGCCACGTCCCAGCAACTTGAGCAGTGCACCAATGCCGATCAGGATCAGCGTATAGAAACCCAGATTCACCTTGAGGCCGAGTTCAGCAACGATCCAGCCGGTGGCCGTATTGCCGAGGCTGGCGCCGATCAGTACGCCAATGGCCTGCGTGAAAGTGATCAGGCCGGCACTGACGAAACCGATCAGCGTCACTGCGGTGGCCGAGGACGATTGCACCAGCACCGTCACCAGTGTGCCGGAGGCGAAAGCCTTGTAGGGCGTGCCGGTGAAACGCACCAGCGCACGCTTGAGATTGGAGCCGGCAAAGGCAACCAGGCCGTCGGACAGCAACATCATGCCGATGAGAAACAGGCCGAGGCCACCGACGAAGGGAAACAAGACTTCCAGCATTTAATGACGACCTGTTCGCAGCTTACGTGAATTCTGACTCATGCATGGGCTACCAGATCGTCGACCGTATCGACGATGGCAGCATAGAGGTCACGGGTGGAAGCGATTGCACCGTCATGCACCTCGGCCGCGCTCAGTACCTTGCCGTTGGCGGCCTGCAGCGGCCGCGTTGCCGTTGCGCTGGCAACCACAGTGACAGCATAGCCCAGATTGAAGGCGCCGTGCGCGGTGGAGTTGATGCACATGTGGGTCATGAAACCGGCCAGCACCAGGTTCTTGATGCCGGCGGCTTTCAGTTGCTGATCCAGATCGGTCTGCACGAAGGAATTCGGGTAATGCTTGACGATCACCGGTTCGCCGGCGACGGGTGCCACCTCATCGGCAATCGCACCGATCGGGGCCGTGATGTCATACGGGGTGCCCGGTCCGGCATCGTGCTGGATATGAAAAACAGGGATGTTCAAGGTACGCGCCAGCTTCAACAGTTTTTGCGCCTCCAGCAGCGCCGCTTCAACCCCGGTCAGTTGCATGATGCCGCTGCGATACGTGTTCTGACAATCGATCAAAATCAGGGCGGAGTCCTTCAGCGGGCTCGGTTGCAAGCCGAGTCCGAGCAGTTCGCGCAACGTGGTGGAGGCTTGGGTCATGGTGTTTCCTTGATGCGGTGAAAATACGGTGAATATATGAATCGACATGATGCAGGCAGCAATCGTTCAAGGCAAGGTAGAGTTGCATGCGCGTGGCCCATACGCGTGACCTAAGCGCCGTCATGATGCTATGCTGATAAGGTCATTACGGATCGATGCCCATGCAGATGCAACGCTTTATATCCCTGATCATTCTCGCATTCGGCTGGCTGCTGGCAGGTATGCCATCCAGCCTTGCCGCCACATTCGAACTGCCGCCCGAAGGCGAAGATGTCATCGGCGAGATGCGCTTTGTTGTCGCCAAAGAATCCGACACTTTGCTCGACATCGCCCGCCAGCACGGCCTCGGCTATAACGAGATCACTCGCGCCAACCCCGGTGTCGACCCCTGGCTGCCAAGAGAGGGTACCTACGTCATCCTGCCGACCCAGTTTGTTCTGCCAAAAGCGCCGCGCCGCGGCCTGGTGCTGAACATCCCGCAGATGCGCCTGTTCTATTTCATTGAGCCGAAGAACGGACAGCCAGGCAAGGTCATCACGCACCCGATGGGCATCGGCCGCGAATTTCTGAATACGCCCTACGGCCGCACCAGCATCACGACCAAGCGCAAGGATCCGACCTGGTATCCGCCAGAATCCATCCGCAAATCGCGGGCAGAGGAAGGCACAGTATTGCCGGCTTTTGTCCCGCCCGGCCCGAGTAATCCGCTGGGCAAATTCGCCATGAACCTCGGCATGCCCGGTTATCTGATCCACGGCACTAACAAGCCGTGGGGCATTGGTCGACGCGTCAGTCATGGTTGTATCCGGCTTTACCCGGAAGATATCGAATCACTGTTCCAGCAGGTAACCGTCGGCACGCCTGTAGAAATCGTGCATCAGCCGCACGTCGCCGGCTGGCGTCAGGGACAGCTCTATCTGCAGACATTTCCGCCGCTGCCAGAACACGAACAGACGCTGGACGAACGCACAGCGATGATGCAAGCGGTACTGGAAAAAGTCGGCGAGGAAGAATCGATCGACTGGGACCGGGCGATGACCGTGCTGCAAAAGAAGTCAGGTATCGCCACTCCGATACTGGATGGTGCTCCGGACCACGCGGTGATTACTCCCTTGGCCACCAACTAGAAAAAACCATGCGGCCAAACAAGGCCGAAACTCAGCGGTATCCGGACGCAATAAAAACGGGGCTGCCGGTGCAACCCGGCAGCCCCGTTATCAGCCATTTCAAGAACGACTTATTTGGTCATGCTCTTCTGGAACATTCTGTCAGCTTTTGCATCTGCGGCAGCAGCGAGACTCTTGGCCTCTTCAGCAGCACGCATGGCAGCAGCTGCGTCGGCAGCAGCCTGCGATGCCTTGGCATCGGCGGCATTAGCAGCTGCGAGTGCCTGATCAGCAGTGCTTTGAGCGTTGTTAGCGGTTGCACTGACTTCATCCAGGCGCGCTTCCAGTTCAGTAACGCGGTTGGTGGAAGCGCAGCCGGAAAACAGGCCGACGACGAAAACCGCCGCAATCAATTTCTGAGTGGTTGTGAATTTGTTCATTGCAAATCTCCTTTCGTCTTACTCTTAGTGGAAACTCGCTGGCAGTCATTGAGGCTAGAATCCGACCTCCCGCCAGATAGCATCGGGAAACTACTCTGTAACCTTACGCCAGAGTTTGCGGGCTTGCAATACGTGGTAACGCTAGGTACTGACCAAAATTGTCCAGCTGGACAAATACTTAAAAACCAAACTTCAACTTCAATCGTGCCCAGATCTGGGTCAACATGTTGCCATCCAGCTTGTAATGCTTGTGCAATGGCTGCTTGACCTCCCAGCTGGCCTTGGTGCCGGCAGGGAAAGTCACCAGATCGCCCTTGCCGAAAGTCACGGGCGTGCCGTTCTCCGGCGTGATAACGCAATGTCCTTCGAGGATGTAGGCGACTTCCTGCTCCGGGAATACCCAGGGAAAAACCGACACTTCTTTTTGCCAGGTCGGCCATTTTGATACGCCCAGTTCCTGCAGGCGCTGTTCGGATGGGTTGTGCTCTACGGTAATTTTGTTCATGACTTTCCTCGATAAACCGGCCTGATGGCACGGCAGTTCTGAAAAGCGCCCATTCTAAAGCAATTCAGGTACTTGCATGAGCCAAACCGGCGTGATGCCGAACGACTAAAGAAAGAATTGAATATCCACACTGCAAACCTCTGGATTATTACACCCGCTTTGAGGTAAGATGCGCGCCTTCGCTAGCAACTGCAAAGTTGCCCGCGATAAGGAGTGGTAGTTCAGTTGGTTAGAATACCGGCCTGTCACGCCGGGGGTCGCGGGTTCGAGTCCCGTCCACTCCGCCAGACATTTCGCGCAGATGACTGACATCATCCGCCATAAAAAAACGGGGTTCAGTAAATTACACTGAACCCCGTTTTTTTTACTTCACTACCTATTTCCTGATCCCGGAAACTTCTACTGTCACTCTCCGGTTTGGTTGCAAGCAATCGATCAACGCTCTCGTCGGTTTTGTCGCCGTTCCGCATTGATCCAGTTGCTCTGTAGCACCGCGACCAACCGTCTGTATTTCTGTGCTAATCCCTTGAGCCTGCAAATAAACCTTGACCGTGCCGGCCCGCTGCTCCGACAAGCGCTGATTATATTGCGCGCTACCCAGCCGATCCGTATGTCCGGTCAGAGTAATCCTATCGACGCGGGCATAAACCTCATTAAGTCTTTGCACCAGTTCATCCAGCTCTCTCCGACCTGCAGGTAGCAAATCATCGTATCCCGCCTTGTTGAAGGCGAATAACGCATCGGCGGAAATATCCAGCTGTTCCTGCGTCTGCATGGCTGGAGCAACTGCCGGAGACAGGCAACTGTCGCCAATCGCGGCCGCCTCTGCCACCAAATCTTCGGCGATCTGGATATATGGCTTGGCATGGCGCCAACCCTGCTGTTTGTGCTCGTTGCCGGCATGTACCAGTTCAACTTCAGCGCATGCAAGTTTTTGCGCATAACAGGATAACCCTTGCGCCGATTTCAAGCTGGCAATTCTTTCCCACAAATCTGTACGTATCCTGTCTGCATCATTGACCAACGGCGTTTCAGAATCGGGCTGCTGCCCCGAATCCAGAGCCGAAAGTATGGCATCCGACTGAACCAGCGCTTCCTGCGGAAATGCCGATCTGTCGTTACGGGTATATTCGTGAAGGGAAACATCCAGCCAGCATTGGGCTTTAGACAAATGGTAGTCTGAAACTGCGATTCCCCTATTGTTAAGCTCGGCAATTCTGGCCTGCGTTTGTTTATAGGTGGCAATATCGGCGTTAATCGCCTGATCCGTAATGCGATCTTCAGGTTGATGCAGTCCAGCCCCTGCATGCAACAGTGGACTGAACAGTAGCGTAAAAATCAGGCCTCCGGCACCTGGCAGCAATTTGAATATGGGAGCTTGATTGAATGAGTTCATTTGTCTTCTTCCTGAGTTTTTATCGTTGATCACGGTCACCTCATCAGAGGTCGTTGCGGTCGAGCGCCCGGTTAACGGCAGCCTTGCTGCCGCTGAACAGGTTTTCATCAAACTTGAATCGCAAGCGGACATAAACGCCTCTTGATGTATAGTCGGAGCCGCTCAGATCGCGGTCGGTAAAACCGGCCCAGTTATAGCCAACCGACGCCCATAGATTCTGCTTTAACTGATAGCCGAGCTCCGCGCCATTAGCCCATTGTGCAGAGCCGCCTTGAGGGCTGTAGAGTACGCTGGCCAATACGCCGACATCCCACTTTTCAGCAAAATCATAGACCGCACGACCGCCCAGCAAAAAGGCATGGTATTTCTGATCGCTGGGCAAGGTCAGGTCCCTGGTAAGCTTTGCTGCAAAACGCCCGGTGAACCACCATGGACGGCTGGGATGATAATCGGCATGGGTCGAAACAATATGGGTACGATAATCTTCACCCTGCGCCTGTGATTCATCGTCAACCAACTTGTATTCGTAACGCATAAGGCCGTTCACCTTGTTGTGATCGACCGGACGCCATGCCAGACCGACCTGGAAACGATCCTGGAAGGTGTTGCCGCGCTTCAACCCCTGTCTGTCATCATTGTTATCAGTGAACAGGAGATAATTCCGCGACAGCACGGTCCAGTCCCGGTTGAGCTTGCGTGCGACAGCAACGGTATTCAGCCATTGACTTTGCGACTGATTGCCCAATGCGTCCTTCTCATCGAACAAGCGTCTGAATTCCAGACGCCCCGAAGCGCGCCATAACGGATCGGCGGTGTAATCGAGGCCACCGGTGACAGCCGCCGCATCCTGGGAAGTGCCGTGCAACACCCTCAGGTATTCCAGGCTGGTAGATGCAGCCAACCCTTCACGCAGGTTCCAGGTGTTGCGGACACCGTTTGCCAGTTGCATATCCCGCAAGCTTGCCTGCTGACCGGAGAGCGCATCGCGTAAACGATACTCACTGAACAAATTGCCGCCTTCCATGTAGGAAGTATCAACACCGGCACTAAAACTGTTGCTGTGATCCGCGGCATCCAGCGAATAGGAAGAGGCCAGGCCGCTTTGCGTTTCTGCCCGCGCATAAAGCCGTGTGCGTTCGGCAACCTGATATTGCGAGCCCAATACGACACGATACTGATCCTCTTCCCCGGCTTCGGCACCTGCATCCAGTGTCAGCTTTTGGGTCATCTTGTAGCGTACGGCGGCACCGAGTGTTGTGGCCTCCAGATTATCCGACAATCCGGGGCCGGCGCTGGCGATGCCAGTTGAAGCAAGACCATTCTGCTCCATACCCAGGCCATAGAATCCGCCACCAGTCCCGGCCGAAGCGCCTAACGGTGCGCTGTTGCTGGCTATGATGGCGGTTGGTGGCATGGTGCTGTCTTCCTTGACATGACGCGCGAAAACATCGACCGTCAGCTTGTCTGTCACCTCGGCAATAAGACCGATCTTTTCACCTGAACGACGGGCATCATTCAGCTCATCTTCACTGCGTATGGCTTCGCCATAAACCGAGTAGCTTTCCGACAGCCGGATATTGGCCTTGATACCTCCCTCGTCATTGCCTCGTGTATATCCGCTCGCGCTATTGTCAAATTCGGCATCCGATTCCGCCCACCAAAGCTTGAAATCCCAGTGTTCACCACCACTGATCATCTCTGCCCGATAGGCATTACCGCTGTTGTCCATGCGCATTTCACCGGCCTGTCCGGTCGGCGTGGCAAACAAATCGATACCTGTCTGATATTCGGTCGATTCCGAATGCGCAGCTTCGAATACGAACATCGTATTCTCGCCGAGACGTATGCCGGCATTGGCGCTTTGCAGGCGATACGGCGACAGCGGGTTGCGATCTTCCACCCATGAACCGCCCACTTCAAGGTAGTCATTGACCCTGACCTGACCATCGACCCCGCCGACCCAGAACTCTTCGCCACCCTGATCGACTTCATAGGTGATACGCAAAGACTGGCGATCGCCATTGGCGTTGAGCGCAAGTAGCGGGGTTCTGAGGAGAATGCGGCCACTGAACGGTTCGAATGAGTAATCCTGGAAACGGGCGAGCGGTATTACTTCCTTGATCACATTGATCTGGTTCTTGTCGCGGATGATGATCTCTACTTTTTCCGAGTTCTCCAGCGCATTGTTGTTGCGAACGGCAAACGGACCAGAGGTGCCGTTGCCCGGATACTCTTCTATGACCTGCTTGAGACTGTCGCGGGTAGCGAAGGCATTGGCCAACCAGCCGCCTTCTTCAAAATGTGCACGGACACCTGTAGCTGTACGGTTGTACTGACCCAGATTGCGCAACTGCAAGGTCGCCACGTCACCGCCTCCGCTTTTCTGGCTGAAGCCGCTTCCGGTAGAAAAGTCACCATACATGACATAGTGTTTGTCCTTGTCCACGCGCACATAGAGACGGTCGCTCGAACGCGCGTCGAATCCATGGATCGAACTGTCGCCGTATACCGGATAGAACTCGTCCGGCCGGATATCGCGCAACATGCGAGCTCGCGTCTCCTTGTCGGAATCATAGGCCGCGGTCAGCAGCAAATCGCCCTTGATCTTGCCCTTGATAAAGAATGCCGTGCGTGCCGAGGCATTGGCCTTGCCATTATTGAACTTGCGGCTCCAGCGCTCGATTTCCTGTTCGAACCCGTCGCCCTGCCGCGCTGGCGAAAGATCACCAGCCGTGATCGTCCGCTTGCTGATAATGCCTTCTATCAAACCGACCGCCAGCATTTCGCGCAACTCCGGCAGGAAGCTCACCGTACCTGTCGCCGTGACCTTGCCGGCGGTAATGCGCACATCGACATCCTGCGGCTCTGCCGGTGCCAGCAGCTTGAAAGTGGCCTTTCCGGCCTCTACCTTGATTTGCGTACCGGGCACGACACGATCCAGATCGGCACCATCAGGGCCAAGCTCATCAGTGCCTGCGCCTGGCAGCAGCACTCTGCCGCCATTGGTTTCGACCGTAATATAGGCCGGCGCTTTCAGCGGCTGTCCGTCGTAATCGAGCAGATTCACAGTGAATTCAGCCGCGCTTTGTCCATCTGCGGGCAAACCGTCCTTGTCTACTTCCACCGTGATTTTGCCGACGTCAGCATTAACGCTGTAATCAAGCTTGCCATCTTCACTGAGTCCATTGTAGACACCGAACGAAAGCTGCCCGGAAGGATTGGTTCTCGGTGTTCGCGGCAACAGGCTGCTTTCCGCGGCAGGTGCTGAACTTTCCGTAATGCTTTCGTAGCGCAAATCACCTGCATAAGCGGTGCTACCGGCATACAAGCTGCCGCCATAGATCATGGCCAGCACCATGGCCATTGGCCGTCGCACCGTACTGAGCTGCCGTTTGCTTATCGTGTTGTTCATCGTGGTCATCTCCATTGCTGAATCGGTCGGGGCGGGCTTAACGTACATTTGCCTCTCCTTTCCGGTCGCGCAGATTGTTTCCACGAGTGTTGCCGCTTGATGCCGGCAGATCGGTCACCGGCTCATTGTTGACCGATTCTGCAACAGGCGCGTCTCCTCCTCCGCCCCTGGGTTTCAGCAATATCTGGTTGGCGCTGTCCGTACCTTGCTGGGGATAATCATGAGCCTTGCCTTCGAACTTGAGCGCAGGCGCCCCTCGTTTTTCGGTCTCCGGTGCACGCACCTCTCCCTGATTGCGGCGTGCCTTGACCTGCTCCATGACCGTATTTGAGCAACTGCCTTCGGCGAAGTCGGCGCGAATCAATTCACCATTCTTCACATCGAGGAAAATGCTGTTGGCATCGCCTACATTGCGGTTGCTGGTGACTGTGAGGCGACTGCCGCGAGGCAAGGTCAGAGCATCCACCTTGAGTACATGCGTACGTGGCGTAATACCGCAATAGCTGTACTTGCCCTCGACATCGGAGATGAAGTAGGTGCCGTCTTCCATGTAGATACGCACGCCCGGAACGCCGACTTCCTCTGCATCCTGGATTTGGTTGCCGTTGCAATCGACGAATACCTTGCCTGCAACACAGGCGAGATCGGTGAATACGCCGCCGGTAACCTTCACCTTGTATCTTGCGATATTCGACTGAATCGTGCCGGACCTGCCCTGAACCCGGTTGATGCCGTCCCCTTGCAAGGCACCGACGCCGGCCCGTACACGGTAGGTCACGACCACCGGATTGTTGCTGTCAAAGGCGCCGATCTCGAACGTCAGGCGCGGGCCCGGACTGCCGGCAGGATCTGCCAGCGCCACAGCCGCAGCGCTGCCCTTGGCGATGGTGGCAGACCCCGGAATATAGCGGAAGCCAGCCGGCAGATTGTCCACCAGTTGCGCCGATGCCAGTGCCAGGCCATCCAGCAGCCGGGCCTGCACCGTATACATCAGCGTATCGCCCAACTCCACAATGGTCTTGTTGCCGGTCTTGCTGACAAAGAAAGCGTCGACCGGCGCCGGATCGAGCGGAATGTGGTTATGCACCACACCGACACCGGCGGCTCCCACGACCAGATTGAAGGAAAAGTAATAAACGGTCGGATTCGAACCGGTTGGCGGTCCGGCCTGGGCCTGAATTGCTTCAACTCCGCCGGGCAGACCTACTGGTGTATGCGGGCCACTGGTCGGTGGAATAATGTTCGAGGCTGGCGGCAAATACCCGGCCGGTTGCTTGACCTGAATGGTATACACGCCATCACCCGGACAGCCTGCCGGCAGAGGCACGGCCAGAAGGAACTGATACATGCCGTTGATGCCGGTATCGTGCTCGTTCTGGCCACCTACCAGACAAGCTCCGGGCACCGCTGTACCACCAAACAGGAGCGTCACGCGCGCACCGGATACCGGCACTCGCGTAACCGCGTTGTAAATCACACCGGAAGGGTCAAGTGGCAGATTCTGTTCAACCACAGCATCACCAGGGTTCAGATGTATTTCGGTAATCTCGCCATTGACGACGGTACCGTTATGCGCCGGATCTGGATCTTGCGGCACCGGCATGCCATAGATTCTGCCGTTGACAGGATCGCGGAAACGCACGGAATAGAGTGAATCCGGCGCGCCATTGGACGGATACAGATTAGGGACGTGATAACTGCCATCATCTGACGTAACCGATCTGCCGATGATTTGACCGTTACCATTCTGCACTTCGACGATAAAGCCTGAAACACGGTTTTCCGGCCCGTCATTTTCCAAACGGTCATGATTGGCATCGAACCAGACCTTGCCTGAAATTGAGGATAAACCGCCTGCAGTGAAGTCAACCGGGGTAGGATCGTTTTCACCCGGTTCGTTACCGTT
This sequence comes from Pseudomonadota bacterium, assembly GCA_023459535.1. GTDB lineage: Bacteria > Pseudomonadota > Gammaproteobacteria > Burkholderiales > Methylophilaceae > UBA6140. Next base: position 9 of record JAEWTK010000033.1, on the reverse strand, counting down.
ACCGTTATT
>JAEWTK010000032.1 GCA_023459535.1 Pseudomonadota bacterium | reverse complement strand
TCAAGAAGGTGCGTGTGGTTTCCACGGTCGAATACTACCTTTCCGACTAGTTGCATATATTCATTTCACTATTAATTTCACTACTGCCGCTCCGGCGGCATTTTTTATTATTGGCTTTCCCATGACCCAGAAAATTCTCATCCTTGATTTCGGTTCCCAATACACGCAATTGATTGCCCGCCGTGTGCGCGAGGCCAATGTCTATTGCGAGCTCCACTCCTGGGATGTGGACGACAAATTCATTCGCGACTTTGCACCAACCGGCATCATTCTTTCCGGCGGGCCAAATTCCGTATATGAGGAAGAAACCCCCAAGGCGCCACAAGCAGCATTCGAGCTTGGCGTGCCGGTGCTGGGTATCTGCTACGGCATGCAGACCATGGCCGCACAGCTGGGCGGCAAGGTGGAAAACGCCACCCACCGCGAATTCGGTTATGCCGAGATCCGCGCGCGCGGCCACTCCGCCCTGTTCCGCGACATTGAAGATAGAAGCAACAGCGAAGGCCACGGCCTGCTCGACGTCTGGATGAGCCACGGCGACAAGGTCACCGAACTGCCGGCGGGATTCAAGATCATCGCCAGCAACGAATCGACGCCGATCGCCGGCATGGCTGACGAATCCCGCCGTTTCTATGCCGTGCAGTTCCATCCGGAAGTGACCCACACCAAGCAGGGCAAGGCCATTCTCAGCCGCTTTGTGCACGAGATCTGCGGCTGCGACCGTTCCTGGAACATGCCGGATTACGTCGAGACCGCCGTCGCCCGCATTCGCGCCGAAGTCGGCAACGACCAGGTTATCCTCGGCCTCTCCGGCGGTGTCGATTCCTCCGTGGCCGCTGCGCTGATCCACCGCGCTATCGGCGACCAGCTGACCTGCGTGTTTGTCGATAACGGCCTGCTGCGCCTCAACGAAGCCGAACAGGTGATGGAAACCTTCGCCAGGAACCTCGGCGTCAAGGTCATCCATGTCGATGCCAGCGCCAAGTTCCTCGGCGACCTGGCCGGCGTCACCGACCCGGAAGCCAAGCGCAAGATCATCGGCCGCGAATTCGTGCATGTGTTCCAGGAAGAGTCCGCCAAGCTGCCGCAAGCCAAATGGCTGGCACAGGGCACCATCTATCCGGACGTCATCGAATCGGCCGGCGCCAAGACCAAGAAGGCGCACACCATCAAGAGCCACCACAACGTCGGCGGCCTGCCCGAGACCCTGCACCTGAAACTGCTGGAACCCTTGCGCGAACTGTTCAAGGACGAAGTGCGCGAACTCGGTGTCGCGCTTGGCCTGCCGCACGACATGGTCTATCGCCACCCCTTCCCCGGCCCCGGCCTTGGTGTACGTATCCTTGGCGAAGTGAAGAAGGAATATGCCGACCTGCTGCGTCGCGCCGATGCGATTTTTATCGAGGAACTGCGCAATACTTTCGATAACGGCGTCAGCTGGTATGAAAAAACCTCGCAGGCCTTTACCGTGTTCCTGCCGGTCAAATCCGTCGGCGTCATGGGCGATGGCCGCACCTACGATTACGTCGTCGCCTTGCGTGCCGTCGTCACCAGCGACTTCATGACCGCGCATTGGGCCGAACTGCCCTACGACCTGCTGGGCAAGGTCTCCAACCGCATCATCAACGAAGTGCGTGGCATCAACCGCGTGGTCTACGACATCTCCGGCAAACCGCCGGCCACCATCGAGTGGGAATAACGAGCGTTTCGTCCTGTTCGCAGTCTAAACGCTCGTCATCGCAACCCTGGAAGGAATTATTATGAGCCGTGCTTTTGTCAATGAAGATAACGTCGGCCAAGCCGGCGCCGAGCTGGCCGAACGTCCGATCAGCCCACATCCCAACTACGTGACGCCGACCGGCGCGCTGGAACTGCAGACTTGGGAAGAAGACCTGGCCGCCAAGCTGGATGAATTGAAAAAATCTCCCGACGACACCTTCACCAAGGAAAAGATCGCTGAAGTCGAACGCGACCTGCGTTACGTGCGCGCCAGACTGGAATCCGTCATTCTGGTCGACCCGGCAACGCAGAACCACGATACCGTGCTGTTCGGCGCCATGGTCGAAGTCGAGGACGACGAAGGCGAGCGCCACAGCTTTCATATCGTCGGCGAGGATGAATCCGATGCCCAGCTCAACAAGGTCAGCTGGATATCGCCGCTGGCGAAAGCGCTGATCGGTCACAAGGTCGGCGACACTGTCGTCTGGCAGCGCCCGGCCGGCAACATGAACCTCGAAATTCTGGATATCCGTTACGAATCATGAATGTAGAAAACGCTATCAAAGAACGTCGCGCAGTCAAGGCGTATGACCCGCAACACCGCATGTCCGAAGATGAGATCAGCAAGCTGATGTCGCTCGCCATACTCTCCCCCACTGCCTTCAACATCCAGAACTGGCGCTTTGTACTGGTGCAGGATGCTGCACTGAGACAGGAAATCCGCAAAGTCAGCTGGGATCAGGCGCAGGTCACCGATGCTTCTCTATTGATCGTGCTGACCGCAGACCTCAAGGCCTGGGAAAAACAACCGGAACGCTACTGGCGCAATGCGCCGAAGCCGGCGCAGGATTTTCTGATCCCTGCCATTGGCCAGTATTACGGCGGCCATGAACAAGTGCAACGCGACGAAGCCATGCGGTCCTGCGGCATGGCGGCGATGACCATCATGCTGGCCGCCAAGGAAATGGGCTACGACACCTGCCCGATGGACGGCTTCGACTTCGACGCCGTGGCCAAACTACTGAACCTGCCTGCCGACCATACCCCGGCCATGTTCGTTGCCGTCGGCAAGGCGCTGCAACCGGCAATGCCGCGTGGCGGTCAGTTGCCGATGGAAGAAGTCGTCATTCGCAACAAATTTAATTAACACTGTTTTCAGCCACATAGAGCGCAGAGGTCCCAGAAAATCAGGACCTGCTTTTCTCTGTGTACTCTGTGTACTCTGAGCTCTCTGTGGCTAAAATTTTTAAGGATTCATTTTGCTCATCGCTAACAATATCACCATGCAGTTCGGCGCCAAGCCGCTGTTCGAGAACATTTCCGTCAAATTCGGTGAAGGCAACCGCTACGGTCTGATTGGCGCCAACGGTTGCGGCAAGTCCACCTTCATGAAAATTCTGGCCGGCGTGCTGGAACCGTCTGCAGGCAACGTCACCATCGACAGCAATGAACGCATGGCATGGCTGAAACAGGATCAGTTCGCCTATGAAGACCAGCGTGTGCTGGATGTGGTTATGATGGGTCACGAGCAGATGTGGGCGGCCAACGTCGAGAAAAACGCCATCTACATGAACCCGGAAGCGACCGAAGACGACTACATGAAGGCCGCAGAACTTGAAGGCGTCTATGCAGAATACGATGGCTATACAGCCGAAGCACGCGCAGGCGAACTGTTGCTCGGCGTCGGCATTCCTATCGAACAACACAAAGGCCCGATGAGTGCCATCGCGCCAGGCTGGAAACTACGTGTGCTGCTGGTACAGGCCCTGTTTGCCAATCCGGACATCCTGCTGCTGGACGAACCGACCAACAACCTCGACATCAACACCATCCGCTGGCTGGAAGATGTGCTGAACAACCGCGATTGCAGCATGATCATCATTTCACATGACCGGCACTTCTTGAATCAGGTCTGTACGCACACCTGCGACATGGATTACGGCAAACTGACCGTCTATCCGGGCAACTACGATGACTTCATGGAAGCCTCAACACAGGCACGTGCGCAGCAAGCCAAGGACAATGCCAAAGCCAAACAGCAGATCGCCGATTTGCAGGACTTTGTACGCAGGTTCTCGGCCAACGCATCCAAAGCCAAACAGGCGACCAGCCGCGCCAAGCAGATCGACAAGATTAAGGTGGAAGACATCAAGCCTTCAAGCCGTCAGTACCCGTTCATCCGTTTTGAATTCGATGACAGGGAAAAGCTGCATCGCAATGCTGTTGAAGTGGAAAAACTCAGTCACGGTTTCGATCATCCTTTGTTCAACGACTTCAGCATGATGGTAGAAGCTGGCGAGAAAATTGCCATCATCGGTGAAAACGGCGTCGGTAAAACCACGCTATTACGTTGCCTGGCCGGCGACCTGACACCGAATCACGGCAAGGTCAAATGGGCGGAAAAAGCCAAGCTCGGTTATTTCGCGCAGGACCATGAGTACGAATTCGAGAATGGCGAAACCTTGTTTGAGTGGATGACACGCTTCACCCAGGCCGGTGATGACGATCAGGTCGTACGCAGCATGCTGGGTCGGCTTTTGTTCTCTGGCGAAGACACTAAAAAATCAGTGAAAGTGCTCTCCGGTGGTGAAAAAGGCCGCATGCTATATGGCAAGCTGATGCTGGCAAAAACCAATGTATTGCTGATGGACGAACCGACCAACCACATGGACATGGAATCGATCGAGGCCTTGAACACTGCCCTCGACAAATACAAAGGCACACTGTTCTTCGTCAGCCACGATCGTGAATTCGTCAGTTCGATCGCTACCCGTATTCTGGAAATCAAACCGGACGGCATCGTCGACTACCGCGGCAACTATGAGGAATACCTGGAAAGCCTGGACATATAAAGCCGTCATTAAGCTCAGGAACGTCAACCAAAGCGAACTTGTGACGTTGATGCAAGGTCTGTTGCAAGGCGGCCTTGCATGAACCTGTTTGTATCGGGAACCATGTCTGCACGACATGACGCTCGCCTGATATAAACAGTATCATGCTTCATTTGAACAAACTGAAATGACTTCCTGATCTTGCCCGTAAACACGCTTTCAATTCGCCTCCTTTGCCTTGCATCCTTGATTCTGTTGATGCAAGCCACTGCCGTTCATGCCGAAAACAGCATCTGGTACCGCAACGACGACCCCTTCGCTACCGAGGCACTGACACCACCGCTGATCCCGCCGGGCTATCTGGATGAAGGCAGCAGTTTTGAATGCGTGCTGCCCGATTTCAGCAAGCCCTTGACGCTGTCGGATGTCGCCAACAGCGCGCTTTGCAACAATCCGCAGACCCGCGAGGCTTGGGCCAGCGCCAGACAGCAGGCTGCCCAGCTCGGCGTCGCACGTTCAGCCTACCTGCCTTCGATCAACAATACCGTATCCGGCAACCTGAATGTCGCCAGCCCGCAATCAGCAACCCGCGACAACCCCTACAGTAACCTCTCCAATAACCTGGTCGCTTCCTATCTGCTCTACGACTTCGGCAACCGGGATGCCAACCTGGAAAATGCCCGCCAACTACTGCAGGCTGCCAGCGCGAGCCAGAGCAGCGTCATCCAGAACGTACTATTGTCAGTGGTCCAATCCTATTATCAAGTACAGGCCGGCATCGCCTCGGTCGAATCCGCACTGGAATCGGAACGCGCCAGCGAAGAGAGCTTCAAGGCCGCGGATGCCCGTTACAAGGCCGGAGTTGCCACCCCGGCTGACAAATTGCAGGCACAGACATCTCTCGCGCAGGCCACGCTAACCCGCATCAGCGCCGAAGGCGGTCTGAAAACCGCCTACGGCACCCTGGCCAATATCATGGGGCTGGATGCCAGCCAGCCACTGGTACTGGCACCGCGCACCATGGTCAGCATCGAGCAGAGCATGGAGCAGGATATCAATGCACTGATCGAACAGGCACGTCAGCGGCGACCCGATCTGGTCGCCAGCGAAGCCCAGTTGCGAGCTGCAGAAGCCAGCATTGCGGCCAGTCGTGCCGCTGCAAAACCGACCGTGTCACTGTCGGTATCCAACAGTTCACAGAACGGTAGCGACATTTCCTCCAGCAATACCGGCACCATCGGCCTCAGTCTCTCCATCCCGCTGTTCGAAGGCTATGCACCGAGCTACCGCATCCGTAGCGCAGAAGCGCTGGCTGAAACTCGTGCCGCACAACGCGACCGCCTACGCCTGCAGATCTCGCTCGATGTCTGGAATGCCTATCAGGACCTGCGCACGGCCAACCAGTCCGTGCGGGCCGCCATGGTACTGGTCGAAAGTGCAGAAGAGTCATCGCGTGTCGCGCTGGGACGCTACAAGGCCGGCGTCGGCAACATTCTCGATACACTGAATGCACAGAGCGCCCTTGCCAGCGCCCGGCAGCAGAAGATCCAGGCCGACCTCAACTGGAACATCGCCCGTGCCTCGCTGGCACAGGCAATCGGCGCACTGGACAATGCCATGATTCAATCACTGCCAACGGCTGAGGTTTCAGCACTGGCACCATGACAAACAACACAGCAAACATGATGAAGATCGGGAAAACTGCCGAATGATAAGAAAATGGCTTATACGACTGCTCATTCTCGCCATTGCAGCGACAGGCGTCTACTTTTATCTGCAAAGCCAGGCACCGGCGCCTGAAGCACGCTATCGCCTGCAACCGGTGATGCGAGGCGACGTTGCAAAAAGCGTTTCCGCCAACGGCACCCTGAATCCGGTGACCATTGTCAGCGTCGGCACCCAGGTGTCCGGCCGCGTCAACAAGCTCTATGTGGATTTCAATGACAAGGTAGAGGAAGGCCAGGTCCTGCTGGAGCTGGATGACTCCCTGCTGACGGCGCAGATTGCCCAGACCATGGGCAATATCAGGAACATTCAGGCGTCCATCGATCTCGCCGCCGCCAACGAGGCGCGGATGCGTTCCCTCTATGAGCAGGAATACGTGTCGAAGCAGGAACTGGATCAAGCCGTGCAAGCCCTGAAATCGTCACAAGCACAACTGGAAAGCAGCCGCGCGCAATTGAGACGTGATCAGACCAATCTCGGTTATTCCATCATCCGCTCGCCTGTCTCCGGCGTAGTCATCGACCGTGTGGTCGATCTTGGCCAGACTGTCGCCGCCAGTTTCCAGACGCCTGAACTGATCCGCATCGCGCAGGATTTATCAAAGATGCAGATCAATTCCAGTTTTGCCGAAGCCGATATCGGCAGCATCAGGGAAGGCCAGATCGCCAAGTTTCATGTCGATGCCTTCCCCAACCAGGAGTTCCAGGGCGTTGTCAAACAACTGCGTTTGAACCCGACCGTCACCTCCAACGTGGTGACTTACGATGTCGTCATCTCGGTAGATAATCCGGATGAAATCCTGCTGCCGGGCATGACCGCATACGTCAATATCGAAATCGAACGCAGGAATGACGCCCTTTTGGTGCCCAACTCCGCACTGCGATTCAAGCCGGCAGAAGATGACACGGCGGCTGGCAGTGCCCGTGGTCCGAACGGCAACAGCCGTCAACAGGAACCGGGGCATGGCAAGATTTATGTATTGCAAGGCGGCAAGCCTGTCGCCATCGAGGTCAACACCGGCATCACCGATGGCCGTGTCACGGAAATCTTCAGTGACAGCTTGCAGCCGGGGCCGGGCACCAAGGTCATTGTCGGCGACACGCTGCAGCAGTCAGCCGGCAGCACCAGCATGCGCTTCCGGATGTTCTGATGACTGCACCGCTCATCCTCGTGCAGGACCTGCACAAGCAGTATGAAACCGCACTTGGTCCTTTCCCGGTACTGAAAGAGGTCAACCTGCGCATGGATCCCGGTGATTACATCGCCATCATGGGGCCCTCCGGCTCCGGCAAATCCACCTTCATGAACATTCTCGGCTGTCTGGACCAACCTAGTAGCGGCGATTACATCCTGAATGGCCAGCATGTGGCAACAATGGATAAAAGTGCACTGGCCAAGGTACGCAACCGTACTATCGGCTTTGTATTTCAGGGTTTCAATCTGCTCTCCAGAACCAGCCTGCTGGATAACGTCGCTCTGCCGCTGGTCTACGCGGGGATCGACAAGCCGACTCGACATGCACGGGCAAAGCGGCTGCTTGAACGCGTCGGCCTCGGCCAATACCTGCATTCCCTGCCCAACCAGATTTCTGGCGGCCAGCAACAACGGGTGGCGATTGCGCGGGCACTAGTGAACGAACCGAGACTGATTCTGGCCGACGAACCAACAGGCAATCTCGACAGCAAAACCAGTCAGGAAATCATGGCCCTGTCCGATGAGCTGAACCAGGAGGGCATCAGCATCGTGCTGGTCACCCACGAAACCGATATCGCCGAGCACGCCAAACGACAAATCCATTTTCTTGATGGCCGCATTGTCAGCGACACTGCCAACACGAAGCCGGTTGAAGAAAACAACAGCATGGAGGCAGCCTGATGTTCGGCGCAATGCTGGGAGAGGCTTGGAATGCCATGGGCGCAAACCGCCTGCGTACTTTTCTCACCATGCTCGGCATGGTGATCGGCGTCGGTGCAGTCGTGCTGATGCTGGCCATCGGCCAGGGTGCTCAGGAATCAGTGAAACGTTCCATCGACACCATGGGCAGCAACCTGCTCATCGTCATCTCCACGCCTCCCGGTATGGGCGGCGCACGCGCCGCCACCGGCAGCATGCCCTCATTGACGGTCAAGGATGCCGAAGCAATTGCCGAACTCGACGGTGTCAGCACCGTTGCGCCCACTGTCAATAGCAGTGCACAAATCATCTTCAGCAGCAATAACTGGAACTCCAGCGTCATAGGCACTACACCTGACTATTTGGATGTGCGCGCATGGTCGCTGGCAGAAGGCTATACCTTCACCGATTCCGACATCCGTTCCGGCACGCGTGTGGCCTTGATAGGCAAGACTGTCGTCGACAACCTGTTTGGTGATATTTCGCCAGTAGGCAAGACCATACGCATCAACAAAAGCCCTTTTATTGTCATCGGCGTACTGGAGAGCAAAGGACAAAGCCTGGATGGCCGAGATCAGGACGACACCATCATCGTGCCGCTGACGACGGCTCAAAGACAACTCTTCGGCAGCCAGTTTGCCGGCAGCGTACGCATGATCATGGTGCAGGCGGACAGCACCGAGATCATGAGCCTGGTGGAAGACAGCATGAACAACCTGCTGCGACAGCGTCACAATATCCGCGAGGGTGCCGATAACGATTTCTTTGTGCGCAACCTGACGGCGGCAGCAAATTCCGCCGCAGAAACCACGCGCACCATGTCCCTGCTGTTGGGGGCGATTGCTTCCGTTTCACTGCTGGTCGGCGGCATCGGCATCATGAACATCATGCTGGTGTCCGTCACCGAACGCACGCGAGAGATTGGCATCCGCATGGCGATAGGCGCACGCGAATACGACATCCTGCTGCAATTCCTGCTGGAGGCCATCATGATCTCGGTGGTAGGTTGCCTGATCGGGCTGGCTTTCGGCATCGGCGGTGCACTGCTGATCAATATGCTGTCGCAAACTGCGATCGTCATCTCCAGCCAATCCGTGGTTCTGGCTTTCAGCGTAGCGGCCACCGTGGGGATTTTCTTTGGCTTTTACCCTGCCCGCAAGGCTGCCCGCCTGAACCCAATCGAAGCCTTGCGCTATCAGTAAATGCTCAGCTTCGGCGTTGACCCGCGGATGCAGTCATTCCAGACCTAGCGAAGACTTGATGACGAATTTTGCAACAAACCCCACCAGTCCCAGCGTCAACCCGAGAAACAGTACAAAAGTCCCGAACCTGCCGGCCCTGGATTCCCATGCCAGATGCCCGACGATAAACAGCATCATCAACATAAGCCCGCCGACACCATAAGTCATACCGAATTCGGTCAGCTGCGATTCCGTCATACCAAATATTGTGTTTTGCATGAATGTTTACTTATGCAATAGAAGGCGCTAGTCTGCTGTTGCTTTCTTGCACACTCAAGGGCTAATCCATGCTTTATTGACCTATATCAAGTGCAGGCCGAAACGGCAGCCCTAAAATCCGTTCTGACTTAATTGTTATTTGTTTATATAGGAGCCAGGGAAATGAAAAAAACACTATTGGCAGTTGCTTTGGCATCTGCATTCTTGCCTAACTTCGCCTTTGCAGAAGAAGGCGACTGGGTTGTACGTCTGAGGGCCGTCAATGTATCCCCCAACGAGTCCAGCAAACTGGGACAAACCGTCAACAAGAATGTTGCTCCGGTAATGACCCCTAGCGCCGATCTTAAAGTAGACGACAACGTCATTCCCGAACTCGATATTTCCTATTACATCACCAAGAACATTGCAGCAGAACTGATTCTGGCCCTTGGCACCAAGCATGACGTCAAGGTTAGTGGTGATAGTGGTGGCGTGATTGGTGACCAGAACCTAGGCGAAGTCAATCTTTTGCCTCCTACCCTGACCCTGCAATGGCACTTCCGTCCGGATCAAACATTTGATCCCTACATTGGCGCAGGTATCAACTACACCTACATGCTGGATCGCAACCTGAAGTTCAAAGGCGGCCCTGCAGTGGCTGGCGATAAAATCAAGATTGATAGCGACAGCTGGGGTCTGGTAGCTCAAGCCGGTTTTGACATCAACCTGAAAGATGGCTGGATGATCAACGCCGACGTCAAATACGTCCAAATCGACACCGACGTCAAAATGAAGGGTGCCGTTACTGGCGGCGCATGGACCAAGATCGACTCCCTCGACATCGATCCCTGGGTCATCGGTATCGGCGTAGGCAAGCGCTTCTAACAAACTCTGCAAGCTACGGCAAGTAGCTGCTTAAAAAGTCTCCACATTAGCCTCTGCAGATATCTGTAGAGGCTTTTTTTTGCCTGCAGAAAATGGATTCCAGTTAAAAAGGGCTAAATAAAAACGGCACCCCGCTGAATGACGGGATGCCGTTGATCTGAAATAAAGTCAGAATCAGATGATCTTGGAAAAGCGTGTGCGGTTGCGGTCCGCCTGCAGATAACGGTCGAACACCATGGCCACCGCTCTGACAAAGAACCAGCCAGTGCCTGTGACTTGTATCCCTGTATCGTCGATTTCGACCAGACCGTCATTCTTCAGCTGTTCCAGCTTGGCGATCTCATCGGAGAAATAGTGTTTGAAGTCAATCAGGTAAGCCAGGTTGATGGACTCATACAACACTTGCCCCTGGCACATAAGCGCCATGATAACGGCACGCCGGACCAAGTCATCCCGCGTCAGTGGCAGCCCACGTACAATCGGCAGGCGCCCATGATCCAGAAAGTCGTAATACTCCTCAAGCGTCTTGGCATTCTGACTATACGTCGCACCCACACGCCCGATTGCCGAGACTCCCAGACTGATTTGATCGCAATCCGGCTGCGTACTGTAACCCTGGAAATTCCGGTGCAACCTGCCCTGCCGTTTGGCAATCGCCAGCGCATCGTCTGGCAAGGCGAAATGGTCCATGCCGACATAGACGTAACCATTGCTCAAAAAAGATGCAATGGCATTCGACAGCATGCCGAGCTTATCCGCTGCAGTTGGCAGATCGGCTTCATGTATGCGGCGTTGCGGTTTGAAGCGTTCCGGCAGGTGTGCATAAGCATAGAGCGCTATACGATCCGGTCGAAGGCTGGCAACCTGCTCCAGTGTGCGCCGGAAAGAGTCGGCAGTCTGCTTCGGCAGACCGTAAATCAAATCAATATTGATGGATTCAAAACCAAGCC